>JABTUA010000005.1 GCA_015075635.1 Polyangiaceae bacterium | reverse complement strand
TCTTCCTGCCTCCCCCGGTCGTGGGTCGCGGCGCGGCGCGCCGCGGCGCGCCGCCTGCCCCCTCCAAGCCCGTGCTCGCGCCAGTGTCGTGGAAAGGAAGCAGCGGCGAGCGGCGATGCAGGACCGGTGAGGCCGGAAGCTCCACGGCCGGCGCTGCGCGCGGGCGGAGGGGGCGCGTCGTTCCGAGACCGTGGCCGCGACCCGTACCCGGAGGCCGAGGCGCGGCCACTGCCACGGGCCCCCGTCGTCGCGCTGCCCGTGCTCAGCGGCCTGCTTGCGACCACCGTCGCGCGGCGGGTCGCTCGTCAGGGACGCCTCGGATGGCTCTTCGCGGAGTACGGCGTCTGTTTGGAACTTCATGCGACGTCAACTCAGCCTGCAACTTCAAGGTGCCGTTCTGGGACGAGTGCCAATTCGGCGACGAACATCGTCGGCAGTCAACCGTTCGCCGACGCTCCAGGCTTCGCCGAGGAACACGTCGTATTCTCCGTCGCCCGTGGTCGGCGACCACCCAACCAATGTACCTTCGGTGTCGAAAACGTACACGGGGGGCCCGGAGCCGGCGCGGATCATTATCGCATCGGGAGATGACGATGCGAGCCAGACGTAGTACTCCGCCCCGCGTATTCGAACGACTCTCAGTTCCATCGGTGCTCGGGTTCCACGCGCGAACTCGACGTAGTTCCAACTGATCGGAGCACATGCTCGACGCGCGATGTTCCTCGCATACAGCAGCCCGGCAGCCGCAGTCGTGAGTGTTAGAGCACCCACCAGGCCCAGAGTGGTGAGGCGTTGTTTTCTCTGGGCACGGTTCATTTCGTGGTGCATGCGTCGTGATCACACGCGTCTCGGCACGTCTGTGTGATGTCAAGTGCCAGCAGCGTTCCCGAGTAGTTGTCAACGAGGTCTTCAGCCCAATCGTCCGAGAAGTCACCAAACGCCTCGTACCCGAGTCCCAGCGCATTCGCGAACATTGGATTAAGCGTGCATCGCGTTATCAGGCAGCTCGCGAGGCAGTGCTTCTTCCCGTCGTCCTTGGGGTCCGGAAATGATGCCGAGGCTTGGTTGTATGCAGTGCGGGAACAAAGCCCGTGCCAAATGAAAACCGCCGCGCCAACAGCGAAGGGGTTCTTCCCCCTCGCATCGCCGAAGTTTGCCGGGTCGTTGCGCGCGTAGGAGAACAGGTTGTGCCCGCCGCTGAACCTACCTGGGTCCTTTGAGGTCCACCTCCCCACCGTGGGGTCATAGTCCCTCGCACCAAAGCTGACGTTGGACGCGAGCGTCGTACCGCGCAGCGATTTTCCCCGATGCGTTCGGGCGCTTGCGCGCCGCGCACCCAGACGTGATCGCGCCGCAGGAAGTCGAAACCCGGGACACGTGTTTTCGGCCGCGCGCCGGCGCGCGCGAGCGCTGGCCTCGTTGCCGACCACCCTCCCGCCGAGTTCGAGCATTCTTGGATTGTAGCCGCGTTCGCGAGGGGCGGCTAAAGGAGAAAACCGGCCCTGCCGGTGCTACCGTCGCCCTCGTGCCGTCGTTCTCGCACGAAGCGCTGGTCGAGCTGTTTCGCAACTTCCCGGAGCTGGCTCCGATGCTGCTACGCAGCGCGCTCGGCCTCGAGCTGCCGGCATACACCTCGGTGCGGCTCGAGTCGGCGGACCTCACGCAGATCGCGCCCGCGGAGTACCACGCCGATCTCGTCCTCTTGCTCGAGGACGAGCGGCCCGTGCTCGGCATCGTGCTCGAGGTGCAGCTCGAGGCGAAGCAGCGGAAACGCTTCACCTGGCCCGTGTACGTGGCGGGGCTGCGCGCACGGCTCAAGTGCGAGGCGTGCGTGCTCGTGGTCGCCCCGAGCGACGACGTCGCGACCTGGGCCGTGGCGCCCATCGTGCTCGGTCCCGGAGCCAGCCTGCGGCCGCTGGTGCTCGGGCCCAGCTCCATTCCGAGCGTGGTCGAGCTCGACGAGGCGAGGCGCGCGCCCGAGCTCGCGGTGCTTTCGGCGCTGGCGCACTCCGACGACGCCCGCGTGGCGTTCGCGGCAATGCTGGCAGCACTGGATCTGCCCGACGAGCGGGCGCTGCTATACTCGGACTGGATCCGCGCCTCGCTCGGCCAAGCCGTGCGAGCCGCCCTGGAGGAGCTGATGGAAACGCGAGGACACGAGTTTCAGAGCGAGTTTGCCCGCAAGCACGACGCCCGCGGGCGAGCCACCGGTCGCGCCGAGTCGATTCTCTCCTTCCTCGATGCTCGTGGCCTCGTCGTCAGCGATGACCAGCGCCAGCGCATCCTCGGCTGCACGGATCTCGAGCAGCTCGACAAGTGGGTGCGCAGGGCCGCGACCGTCTCGAGCACCGACGAGCTGTTCGTGGAGTGAGCTCCTCCGCGCAGCGTGCTCGCGCCGCGCCGCACACCGAGGAGCGGAGCCCGCCGCCCGCGCGGAAACATAATCCCCCTGGATTATGTTTAGCGAGCGAGGGCACCGCCGGCGCGGGGCTTGCCAGCGAGCCGCCTCGACGAGCTCGGCGCTGCAAGCCCCGTGACGGCGGCGACGCGCATAAGCCGGCTTATGCGCGGAGCCGAGCGAGCGACGCGCGGGCGGCGGGCGGAGCGGCACGCGACGACAAGCGTGGGCGCGCTCCGCGCCGCACCGCGACGGCTGCCGCGCCGCGCTGGCGCCCATCGCCGTCGCCGCTCAGTGCCGGACCAGCCGCGCAGTGTGCGCTCACGCTGCGTCTTCGCCGCCGCCGCTGCCGCTGCTGCCGCTGCTGCCGTCGCGTTCCGGCTTGGCGCGCGCGAGCCGCGCTCCCGGGTGCGTCTCCGTGTGCACCGCCTTGAGCTTCCGGATCGAAACGTGGGTGTAGATCTCGGTCGTCCCGAGCTCGGCGTGGCCGAGCATCTCCTGGATGTGCCGGATGTCGGCGCCGTGCTCGAGCATCGCCGTCGCCATCGCGTGGCGGAAGAGGTGGCACGAGCCGCTCTTTCCGAGCTCCGCCCGGTCGATGTAGCTCCGGATCAGGTGCGTCAGCGGATCGGGCTCGAAGGCCTCGCCGAAGCGCGTGATGAAGAGCACCCCCTGGTCGGGCGGTACCAGCAGCGCCGGCCGCGCCTCACCCAGGTACTTCTCGATCCACGCCAGCGCTCGCTCGCCGATGGGCACCATGCGCTCGCGATCGCCCTTGCCGCGCACGAGCACCGTGCCCCGCTCGACGTCGATGTCGTAGACGCTCAGCCGGATGAGCTCGCTCCGGCGCATCCCCGTCGACCAGAGCGTCTCCATCATCGCTCGGTCACGGATGCCGAAGGCGTCGCTCGTGTCCGGCAGCCCGAGCACCTGCTCGATCTCGGCTTCGCCGAGCACGTGCCGCGGCAGGCGCTTGCCGAGCCGCGGCATGTCCAGATCGCTCGCGGGGTTCGAGAGGATCACGTTCTGGCGCGCGAGCCAGCGGAAGTACGTCCTGAGCGCCACCAGCCGCGCCGACTGCGCCCTAAACGACAGCGGCTTGCCGTCGGGCTTTCGCAGGTGAAACAGGTGCCGCTGGTAGCGCTCCAGGATCGGCTTGGTGATCTCCACCGGCCGCGTGATGCTGCGCGCCTCCGCCCACTCGATGAAGAGCGCGAGGTAGCCCTCGCGATTCTCGATGGTGCGCTCGGAGAAGTTCCGCACGCGCAGCGCGTCCACGTGGCGCCGCGCCCAGATCCAGAGCCCGTTCGGATCGGCTGCGCTCGCCGGCGGCCGGCGCCGCCGCTCACCCCGCCGCGGCATCGCGCGCACCTCGCGCCACGGCAGCGGCGGCTAAGGAGGAAACTGCCGGTACGACCGCGGCGTTGTTCGCGGTCCGCAGACGTGACTTCCTGCTCGTGACGAGCTCGAGATCGCGATTCGAGCTGTTTTGCTGGGCGTTCGATGCGCTCTCGTCACCCCGACTGACCCCCGGCCGGGTACCGACCGGGGGCCGACCGACCCCCGTGAAGTCGTCCTCCGACCCCCGTGAAGTTGCCGTCGTACCGAGCGCGTCCAGATCGAGGAGACCCGGCAGAAACGCCTCGCCGTCGCGCCCCTCGCCCGCGTACGCGAGCTCGTACACGAAGCCCTGGCCCTGCCGGCCGCGGTGCACGGCCAGGAACTCCATCTCGACCAGGCGCCCGAGGTGCACCTTGAGCTGCGTGTTGCTGAGCCCGGTCCGCTCGCGCACCTCGCGCCGGCTGAAGCGGAAGTCGGCGCGGTCCACACCGAAGCGATCGCAGCCCTCGGTCACCATCCGCTCGAGCTCCTCGAGCAGACTCCGCGTCCCGGGCGGAAGCTCGTCGAGCGTTTTCCCGAGCACCTCGTGACAGAGGCGGTTCGCGATGCGGATGTCGTCCCGCGTCGCCTCGATGTACGAGACGCGCTCGCCACCCCGCTCGGCGGTCTTCACCGGCCGCTGGTGCTGGTGGAGCAGCGTGATCGCGCTGATCAGCGCCAGGTACTTCATGTGATCCCGGCGCGTGCGGGTCTGGTGATCGAGGAAGGTGAGCTCGCGGGCGAAAGGATTCACGACGGAGAGCGGACGAAGCAGGCGCTGCGCGTTCTGGTGAAGCTCGATCAGGCGGCTTCGCTCCTGCCGCCGGAGCAGCCCCTCGAGCGTCTGCTCCTCTCGCTGTCGCTCGTGGATCGCCCGCGTCTGCTCCCGCCCCTCGTCCACCGAGAGCACCACGCAGCGGTTGAGCAGCTCCTCGTCCACGTCGACCGCCGTCGTCGTGAGGAAGATCATCACCGGCCCTTCCACGTGGTATTCCTGCGTCACCAGCCGCCCCGTCGTCGGATCCTTCCCGGTGCTCGCGATCGTGAGCTCCCCCTCGCTCTGGAGCAGCTTCAGCGCGTAGCTCGCGCGCTCCGCTCCCTCCTCCTCCGCGATGGACAGGATCTTGTGCGCCAGGTGCATCTCGCCCATGTAGAACAGGCTCTGGCCCGTCATCGCCGAGTACGCGACGCGCTCCTCGTCCGGCATCAGCCTCAGAATCGCTTCCATCAGCGAGCTCTTGCCCGCCGCGCTCGCGCTCTGGATCACCACCGCGAGCGGCTGCGCCAGCTTGCGGCTCGTCGCCGCCAGGTAGCCGACGAGCTTGTTCGTGTCTTCGCCGACCACCCCGCACTTCCCGAGGTCTTCGACGATCCTCTCGACCAGGCGCGGATCGGAGAGCAGCGCGAGCGCCGCCGTGCGCTCCGCTTCGCTGATCTCGACCGCCGGGACCTCCTTCGTCGAGCGCGCCGCTTCTTCCTGCTGCGCTTCCAGCCGGAGCAGGAGCTCGCCGAGATCGCGCTTGACCACACGCTCCTCGACCCCGAGCTCCTCGGCGGCCTGCCGCAGGTACGCGCCCCGCTGCCGCGCCGAGTACAGCTCCAGCGTGTCGACGTGAAAGCCCGCCCCCTCGCGCGAGACCAGCACGTTGACGCGCAACACCCCGGGTGTCGCGTTCTTCGAGAGCCCGCGCACCCGCCAGCGTCGATCGCCGAAGCTGACCACCAGCTCGTCGCTGCTCGGTCGCGCCTCGGGCGGCAACCTGGGATCAGCGGCTAAAGAGGGAAGGGCGCTGGGCTCGCACTCTGGCGCGGGCGCAGCGGACAGCTCAACCACCGGCGCCTCGAGCGCCTCCCCGATGGCCGGCCTCCGCTCCGGCGCTTTGCCCTTGCCCAGCCACTCGGCGTTCCGCAGCACGAGCCCGAGACTCTTCTCGGCCGGGCCGAGCTTCAGGGCGTACTCGTTCGCGTCCATGCCCTTCGGAAACACCACCCGCCACGCCTCGACGCCGCCCGCGATCAGCTCCGCCGCGAGCTTCTCCGCCCCGCGTTCCCCCGCCTCGTCGCGATCGAAGGCGATGAAGACCCGCTCGATGCCATGGCGCACGAAGGCCTCCCGGTGGTCGTCCGTGAAGCCCTCGATGCCGTAGCACGCCGTGACGTTCCGGTAACCCGCGCACCAAAACGTCATCGCGTCGAGCAGCGACTCGCACACGATGAGCTCCCGGCTCGCCTTCAGCGCTTCCCAGTTCCAGACGCCCCGGTGCGGCCCGGGCAGGTACAGGTGCAGCGGCGTGCCCTCGCGGAGGTCATCGCGGATCTTGCGGCCGTACATCTCCACGACCTGGCCGCTTTCGTCGAAGATCGGCACCACCAGCGAGCCGTTCAGGTGCTCGTGCCCGCTCTCGCGATACACCCCGAGCGCGATCAGCCGCCCGCGCATCTCGGCGCCAGCGTCGCGATTGCGAGCCGGCAGCCGGTAGCCCAGCGTGCGGTTCGCGTGGCCCAGGCGGAAGCGCTCCACCAGCTCCGGGTGCCGGAGCCCGCGCCGGGCCAGGTACTCGAGCGCCTCCGGGCTCTGCTTCAGCGTCTCGTGGTAGTACTCCGCCACCCGTCCGAGCAAGACCGCGTCGTCCGCGCTTCGCTCGAAGGGCGCCTCGAGCTTCGCGACCGTCGACCGCTTCGGGGGTGAGCCCGTCGGTGTCGCCCGGGTCGCAGCTAAAGAGGGAAGGTCGGCGCGCAGCAGCTCCACCGCGTGCCGAAACGAAACCCCCTCCGCCTTGATCACCCAGTCGATCACGCTCCCGCCCGTCTGGCACTCCCCCAGGCAATGCCAGAGGTTCTTGTCGGGCGTGATCACCAGGCTCGGCTCGCGGTCGTCGTGAAACGGGCACCGCCCGAGCAAGTCCTTGCCGTGCCGCTCGAGCTTCACGCCCCGCGCCGCCGCCAGCCGCTCCAGCGAAACCCGCGTCTTTAGCTGCTCGATCTCGTCGTCGGGGATCCGGGCCATCGCGCCTCCCGCAGCAAAAAGCTGTCAAGCACCATCTTCGCAATTCCAGCCGTGTTGACGGATATACGATTTTCGTGTACCTGTGCCAAGCGATTTCCGGAGGTGCCCCTACAATGCGCTCACACGCACGATGGCCCGCAAGAGCTCCGCCTCCGCTCGCTCGAAAGCCGCTCGCTCCGCCAACGGTGAAGAGATGTTCGGGGACCGGCTAGCCCGCCTCCGCAAGGCCCGCGGCTACACCCAGACCGAGCTCGGCGAGCTGCTCGGCATCTCCCAGCGCGTCGTCACCTACTACGAGCGCGAGAGCGGCAGGCCCCCGGGACACCTGCTGCCCAAGCTCGCCGAAATCCTCGGCGTTAGCGTCAACGTGTTGCTCGGCAACGAGCGCGAGCGTGAGCCCGTCCACCCCCGCCACACCCGCCTCTGGCGCAAGCTCCGCGAGGTCGAGAAGCTCCCCGACGCCGACCGCAAGACCATCGTCCGCATGATCGACGCCCTGCTCGCTCGCCAGAAGCTCGAGAAGCGCGCGGGGTGAGAGAGCGGGTCACACCAGGACTAGGGAGACCCCGGCTCGGCCGGTTCTCGGCGAAAGACAACGCCAGCCGAGTTCACGAACTCAACTATCAGACGGCGAACGTGCCCATCGACTACTACCGCAATCCGAGACCCCTCCCGGACAGAGATGAATGTGTCGTCCTTGTCGCCTTCAGCCGCCACTGCAACGCGAGCGGTCCAACCGAAGGCGGTCGGTTGGACGGACTGGACCTTGACGGTCGCATTGAGCGGACCATCCAAGTACGGCTCATCGACAACAAGGAAGAACCCGCCCGGTCCGGCATCAACTTCACGGAGATCGTGGATCGCGACGCCAACCGCTCGTGACTCGGGGCTGCCGGGGGCAGGCACTTCTGCCGTGCTGCTCTCCGCCACCTTGGGACAAATAACCTTGGGGCCAAGCCAACGACGAGTCCCCAGGGCCGCCATTGCCGCTACGCTGACCAGTCCGGCGACGAACCAGGCCATGGTCCGCTTCTGCACGACAGAACCCATGGTGCGAGCCGTCTAAGGGCCGGCTGACGCCCAGTCGCCCTTCTCACACTTCTCCTCACAGTTCTTGATGCAGCCCAAATGGCCCTCCTTGCAGAGGTCGTAGGCGATCTTGTCGCAATCGTCTTCAGTGTCACTTCCTCCCGAACACCAGTCTGGTTTCTGCTTCTGCTTCTTGCACTTCTCTTTCTCCTTCTTCACGCAGTCGTGCTGGATGTCCACGCAGTGAGGAGTGCAATTGTCCATGCACTTCTGCGAGACCTTGCGCCCGTCGAAGTCGAACAGGTTGATCGGGTCACCGTCCGCATACGAGTAGGCGCCACTTCGATACGACTCAACCCAGTGTCCACCAGTTCTCCTCAATGGATCCTGGGCGGTCCACCTCCCCACCGTCGGGTCGTAGTCTCTCGCACCGAAGCTGACGTTGGACGCGAGCGTCGTACTGCGCAGCGATTTCCCCCGATGCGTTCGCGCACTTCTGCGCCGCGCACCCAGACACGCTCGGGGCGCGCGAAGTCGAAACCCCGGACGCGTGTTTTCGCCCACGCGCCGGCGCGCGCGCGGGCTGAGCTCGCCGTCGATCACCCTCCCGTCGCGCTCCAGCATTCTCGGATTGTAGCTGGGTTCGGGAGAGGCGGCTAAAGGAGAAATCCCCGCGTCCCGATGCTACCTTCGGCCCGTGCCGTCGTTCTCGCACGAAGCGCTGGTCGAGCTGTTTCGCAACTTCCCGGAGTTGGCGCCCATGCTCTTGCGCAGCGCCCTCGGCCTCGAGCTGCCGGCCTACACTTCCGTGCGACTCGAGTCCGCGGATCTGACGCAGATCGCGCCGGCGGAGTACCACGCCGATCTCGTGCTGCTGCTCGAGGACGAGCGGCCCGTGCTCGGCATCGTGCTCGAGGTGCAGCTCGAAGCGAAGCAGCGCAAGCGCTTCACCTGGCCCGTGTACGTGGCCGGGCTCCGGGCTCGGCTCGAGTGCGAGGCGTGCGTGCTCGTGGTCGCCCCGAGCGACGACGTCGCGACCTGGGCCGTGGCACCCATCGTGCTCGGGCCCGGGGCCAGCCTGCGGCCGCTGGTGCTCGGGCCGAGCTCGATCCCCAGCGTCGTCGAGCTCGACGAGGCGAGGCGCGCCCCCGAGCTCGCGGTGCTCTCGGCCCTGGCGCACGCCGACGACGCCCGCGTGGCGTTCGCGGCGATGCTGGCGGCGCTGGATCTGCCCGACGAGCGGGCGCTGCTATACTCGGACTGGATCCGCGCCTCGCTCGGTCAAGCCGTGCGAGCCGCCCTGGAGGAGCTGATGGATACGCGAGGACACGAGTTCCAGAGCGAGTTTGCCCGCAAACACGACGCCCGCGGGCGAGCCACCGGCCGCGCCGAGTCGATTCTCTCCTTCCTCGACGCCCGCGGCCTCGTCGTCAGCGACGACCAGCGCCAGCGCATCCTCGACTGCACGGATCTCGAGCAGCTCGACAAGTGGGTGCGCAAGGCCGCGACCGTCTCGACCACCGACGAGCTGTTCGCGGAGTGAGTCTCCGCGCGGCACAGCGGGCACGCGCCGCGCCGTACAGAGAGGAGCGGAGCCCGCCGCCCGCGCGGAAACATAATCCCCCTGGATTATGTTTAGCGAGCGAGGGCACCGCCGGCACGGGGCTTGCCAGCGAGCCGCATCGACGAGCTCGGCGCTGCAAGCCCCGTGACGGCGGCGACGCGCATAAGGCGCCTTATGCGCGGAGCCGAGCGAGCGACGCGCGGGCGGCGGGCGGAGCGGCACGCGCCGGCAAGCGTGTGCGCGCTCCGCGCCGCGCCGCGACGTCTGCCGCGCCGTGCTGGCGCACCTCGCCGTCGCCGCTCAGTGCCGGGCCAGCCGCACGGGGACGCTCGCTCACGCTGCATCCTCGCCGCCACCGCTGCCGCTGTCGTCGCGCTCCGGCTTGGCACGCGCGAGCCGCGCTCCCGGGTGCGTCTCGGTGTGCACGGCCTTGAGCTTCCGGATCGAGACGTGGGTGTAGATCTCGGTCGTCCCGAGCTCGGCGTGGCCCAGCATCTCCTGGATGTGCCGGATGTCGGCGCCGTGCTCCAGCATCGCCGTCGCCATCGCGTGCCGGAAGAGGTGGCAAGACCCGCTCTTTCCGAGCTCCGCCCGGTCGATGTAGCTCCGGATCAGGTGCGTCAGCGGATCGGGCTCGAAGGCCTCGCCGAAGCGCGTGATGAAGAGCACCCCCTGGTCGGGCGGTACCAGCAGCGCCGACCGCGCCTCACCCAGGTACTTCTCGATCCACGCCAGCGCTCGCTCGCCGATGGGCACCATGCGCTCGCGATCGCCCTTGCCGCGCACGAGCACCGTGCCCCGCTCGACGTCGATGTCGTAGACGCTCAGCCGGATGAGCTCGCTCCGGCGCATCCCCGTCGACCAGAGCGTCTCCATCATCGCTCGGTCACGGATACCGAAGGCGTCGCTCGTGTCCGGCAGCCCGAGCACCTGCTCGATCTCTCCTTCGTCGAGCACGTGCCGCGGCAGACGCTTGCCCAGCCGCGGCATGTCCAGATCGCTCGCGGGGTTCGAGAGGATCACGTTCTGGCGCGCGAGCCAGCGGAAGTAAGCCCTGAGCGCCACGAGCCGCGCCGACTGCGCTCGAAACGACAGCGGCTTGCCGTCGGGCTTTCGCAGGTGAAACAGGTGCCGCTGGTAGCGCTCCAGGATCGGCTTGGTGATCTCCACCGGCCGCGTGATGCTCCGCGCCTCCGCCCACTCGATGAAGAGCGCGAGGTAGCCCTCGCGGCTCTCGATGGTGCGCTCAGAGAAGTTCCGGACGCGCAGCGCGTCCACGTAGCGCCGCGCCCAGATCCAGAGCCCGTTCGGGTCGGCCGCGCTCGCCGGCGGGCGGCGCTTCCGCTCACCCCGCCGCGGCATCGCGCGCACTTCGCGCCCCAGCGGTGGCGGCTAAGGAGGAAACTGCCGGTACGACCGCAGTGTTGTTCGCGGTCCGCAGACGTGACTTCCTGCTCGTTACGACCTCGAGAGCGCGATTCGGGCTGTTTTGCTGGGCGTTCGATGCGCTCTCGTCACCCCGACCGCCCGCCGACCGGGGGCCGACCGGGCGCCGACCGACCCCCGCGAAGTCGCCCTCCGACCCCCGTGAAGTCTCGGTCGTACCGGGCGCGCCCAGGTCGAGGAGCCCCGGCAGGAACGCCTCACCGTCGCGGCCCTCGCCCGCGTACACGAGCTCGTACACGAAGCCCTGGCCCTGCCGGCCGCGGTGCACCGCCAGAAACTCCATCTCGACCAGGCGCCCGAGGTGCACCTTGAGCTGCGTGTTGCTGAGCCCCGTTCGCTCGCGCACCTCGCGCCGGCTGAAGCGAAAATCGGCGCGGTCCACGCCGAAGCGCTCGCAGCCCTCGGTCACCATGCGCTCGAGCTCTTCGAGCAGCCGCCGCGCGCCCGGCGGAAGCTCGTCCAGAGTCTTGCCGAGCACCTCGTGGCAGAGACGGTTCGCGAGGCGGATGTCGCCCTCCGTCACCTCGATGTACGAGACCCGCTCGCCCCCGCGCTCCGCCGTCCTCACCGGCCGCTGGTGCTGGTGGAGCAGCGCGATCGCGTTGATCAGCCCGAGGTACTTCATGTGGTCCCGCCGCGTCCGCGTCTGGTGGTCCAGGAAGGTCAGCTCCCGCGCGAAGGGGTTCACGACGGAGAGAGGACGCAGCAGCCGCTGCGCGTTCTGGTGCAGCTCGATCAGTCGGCTTCGCTCCTGCCGCCGCAGGAGTCCCTCGAGCGTCTGCTCCTCGCGCTGCCGCTCGTGGATCGCCCGCGTCTGCTCGCGCCCCTCGTCCACGCTCAGCACCACGCAGCGGTTGAGCAGCTCCTCGTCCACGTCCACCGCCGTCGTCGTGAGGAAGATCATCACCGGCCCTTCCACGTGGTACTCCTGCGTCACCAGCCTTCCGGTCGCCGGATCTTTCCCCGTGCTCGCGATCGTCAGCTCCCCCTCGCTCTGCAAGAGCTTCAACGCGTAGCTCGCACGCTCCGCTCCCTCCTCCTCCGCGATGGCCAGGATCTTGTGCGCCAGATCCATCTCGCCCATGTAGAACAGGCTCTGACCCGTCATCGCCGAGTACGCCACGCGCTCCTCGTCCGGCATCAACCGGAGCACCGCCTCCATCAGCGAGCTCTTGCCCGCCGCGCTCGCGCTCTGGATCACCACCGCCAGCGGCCTCACCAGCTTACGGCTCGTTGCCGCCAGGTAGCCGACGAGCTTGTTCGTCTCCTCGCCCACCACCCCGCACTTCCCGAGGTCTTCCACGATCCGCTCGACCAGGCGCGGATCGGAGAGCAGCCCGAGCGCCGCCGCGCGATCCGCTTCGCTGATCTCGACCGCCGGAACTTCCTTCGTCGAGCGCGCCGCTTCTTCCTGCTGCGCTTCCAGTCGGAGCAGCAGCTCGCCGAGATCGCGCTTGACCACGCGTTCCTCGACCGCGAGCTCTTCGGCGGCCTGGCGCAGGTACGCGCCCCGCTGCCGCGCCGAGTACAGCTCCAGCGTGTCGACGTGGAAGCCCGCGCCCTCGCGCGAGACCAGCACGTTGACCCGCAAGACGCCGGGCGTCGCGTTCTTCGACAGCCCTCGCACACGCCAGCGCCGATCGCCGAAGCTCACCACCAGCTCGTCGCTGCTCGGGCGCGCCTCGGCTGGCGATGCGGGATCGGCGGCTAAAGAGGGTTCGCACTCTGACGCGGGCGCAGTGGACAGCTCCTCCGCCAGCGCCTCGAGCGCTTCCCCGATGGCCGCCCTCCGCTCCGGCGCCTTCCCCTTGCCGAGCCACTCGGCGTTGCGCAGCACCAGCCCCAGGCTCTTCTCCGCCGGGCCGACCTTCAGCGAAAACTCGTTCGCGTCCATCCCCTTCGGAAACACCACCCGCCACGCCTCGACTCCGCCGGCGATCAGCTCCGCCGCGAGCTTGTCCGCCCCGCGCTCCCCGGCCTCGTCGCGATCGAAGGCGATGAAGACCCGCTCGACGCCGTGGCGCCTGAAGGCCTCCCGGTGGTCGTCCGTGAAGCCCTCGATGCCGTAGCAGGCCGTGACGTTCCGGTACCCAGCGCACCAAAACGTCATCGCGTCGATCAGCGACTCGCACACGATGAGCTCCCGGCTTGCCGTGAGCGCCTCCCAGTTCCAGACGCCCCGGTGCGGCCCGGGCAGGTACAGGTGCAGCGGCGTCCCTTCGCGGAGATCATCGCGGATCTTCCGCCCGTACATCCCCACGACCTGACCACTCTCGTCGAAAATCGGCACCACCAGCGAGCCGTTCAGGTGCTCGTGCCCGCTCTGCCGGTACACCCCGAGCTCGATCAGCCGCCCCCGCAGCTCGGCGCCAGCGTCGCGATTGCGCGCTGGCAGCCGGTAGCCCAGCGTGCGGTTCGCGTGGCCCAGGCGGAAGCGCTCCACCAGCTCCGGGTGCCGGAGCCCGCGCCGCGCCAGGTACTCCAGCGCCTCCGGGCTCTGCTTCAGCGTCGCGTGGTAGTACTCCGCCACTCGCCCGAGCAGCGCCGCGTCGTCGGCGCTCCGCTCGAACGGCGCCTCGAGCTTCGTCACCGTCGACCGCTTCGGCGGCGAGCCCGCCGGCGTCGCCCGGGTCGCAGCTAAAGAAGGAAGGTCGGCCCGCAACAGCTCCACCGCATGCCGAAACGACACCCCCTCCGCCTTGATCACCCAGTCGATCACGCTCCCGCCCGTCTGACACTCCCCCAGGCAGTGCCAGAGGTTCTTATCCGGCGTGATCACCAGGCTCGGCTCTCGGTCGTCGTGAAACGGGCAGCGCCCGAGCAGATCCTTGCCGTGCCGCTCGAGCTTCACGCCCCGCGCCGCCGCCAGCCGCTCCAGCGAAACCCGCGTCTTTAGCTGCTCGATCTCGTCGTCGGGGATCCGGGCCATCGCGCCTCCCGAAGAAAAATGCTGTCAAGCACCATCTTCGCAATTCCAGCCGTGTTGACGGATATACGATTTTCGTGTACCTGTGCCAAGCGATTTCCGGAGGTGCCCCTACAATGCGCTCACACGCACGATGGCCCGCAAGAGCTCCGCCTCCGCTCGCTCGAAAGCCGCTCGCTCCGCCAACGGTGAAGAGATGTTCGGGGACCGGCTAGCCCGCCTCCGCAAGGCCCGCGGCTACACCCAGACCGAGCTCGGCGAGCTGCTCGGCATCTCCCAGCGCGTCGTCACCTACTACGAGCGCGAGAGCGGCAGGCCCCCGGGACACTTGCTGCCCAAGCTCGCCGAAATCCTCGGCGTTAGCGTCAACGTGTTGCTCGGCAACGAGCGCGAGCGTGAGCCCGTCCACCCCCGCCACACCCGCCTCTGGCGCAAGCTCCGCGAGGTCGAGAAGCTCCCCGACGCCGACCGCAAGACCATCGTCCGCATGATCGACGCCCTGCTCGCTCGCCAGAAGCTCGAGAAGCGCGCGGGGTGACCGTCCAACAGAGCGTTGGAGCTGACGGCGGCCTGCTCGGCTCTCGTCACCGAGGTGCGTCACTGATACGCGCCGCCGCAGCTCAACGCCGACGTTGGACGGGTTCGTGAAACGCCCGCAAAGCCCGACCTAGCTGCAAGACACATCGCCGAGCGTCCGACACAGCTCTCGAAGTTTTTGCTTCTCCGAGGCGTCGAGCTGCCCGAGGCGATGCCTGCGCTTGAGATCTTCCTTTAGCCGAGTGACCGGGTTCGGATCGAGTCCCGACTGGTCGCCCGAAGACCCGGATGGACCCGGAGCAGGCGCCCTCGCCTCGACCGTATCGCTTGCCGTAGCCAAAGGGTCGGCCAACAGTGGCCCATCGGCACCACGCACTGCCGCGTCCAACTCCGACGGCGCCGGCACACGGGTCTCGGTGCATGCCGAGGCGAGTGTGAGCAGACCACTCGACGCGGCGGCCACTCGCGCCATCATGACGATGTGAAAGTGACCCATTCTACGCCGCTCACCCCGAGCAAATGATGTCGCACTTCTCTGTGCAGTACGCCTCGATGTCCTTCAGAACCCCACCGCAATTCTCGTTGGCGCACTTCTCGCGCTCCGGTCCGGGGGGAACGTTTCCGCAGTTGTTGGCGATGCACTTGAGGAGTTCGGGCCACAGGTCCGCGACGCACTTCTCGTAGCAGTCCTTGTCGGGAATCGGCTTCAACCCTGTGTGATCGAACCAATTGACGGGATCGCCAAACGAGTACTCGTACAGATTCGTCGAGCGTGCGCGGAACGTGATCGGATCCTTGCTCGCCCACCTCCCCACACTCGCGTCGTAGTCCCTCGCACCAAATCGCGTCAGCCCCGTCTCCGAATCGAGCATCCCTCCCGCGAAGCCAAACGGCAGAAAATCCGCCGTTCCCGCGATCAGGGTCCGGTTGCCCCAAGCATCGAAGTCCGCGCGCCACGCCACCGCCCCAGTCACCACGTCGACGAGCGCCCTCGGCGAGCCAAGGTGATCCGAGAGCACCCGGTACGTCACGCCACCGCGGACCATGTACTCGGGCACGTTGCTCTTCGAGCCGTAGACAAACCTCGCGACGAGCGCCCCGCTCCCATCGAGCTCCGCGACCGGGTTGAGCTGGTTGCGGTAGAGCCAGGCCCGCTCGAGGACGCCGTTCTTGTTCTTGCCCACGCGGCGGTCCTGGCCGTCCACCAGGTACTGGATCACGTCGCCGCTCGGCAGGTCCACCTGCACCAGGTTTCCGCGCACGTCGTAGGTGTACGTCGTCGTGCCGGTGGAGTCCGTCTTCGTCCGCAGCTCCCCGTTCGCGGTGTACGTGTACGTCGTGCTGCCGTAGCTCAGCAGTCGGTCCTGCGCGTCGTACACCCCCGCGGTCGTCCCCGCCGGCGTGGTCAACAGCGTCCGGTTCCCATTCGGGTCGTAGTCGTAGTGCTCGAAGAGCGCGCCGTCCTTTTGCACGTCCACCAGGCGCCCGCGCAGGTCATAGGTATAGCGCCACGTGACCGCCGCCCCGCCGTTGGTCTCGACCCGCTGCACGATGCGTCCGAGCGCGTCTCGGGGGTTGGCGGCCGTATCCACCACCTCGCTGAACACCGTGCTCGCCCCCACCTTGCCGGTGGTGCTCGCGAGCTCCCCGAACGCGTTGTACGTCAACGTGTCGGTCACCAGGCCGTGGGTGCTCCCCGTGACGAGACCATTGCCCGCATTCAGCGTGATCTTCAGCGCGTCCGTGCCCGCGGGGGAGCAGGTGCTCGGCGAGGCGCAGATCAGGATGTCGTCGTTGTCGTAGCCGAAAGCGACCGGCGACGTCGTTGCGCCCACAGTGACCGTCTCGCTGGTGATCCGGAAGCTCGCGTCGTGGCCGAATGCGACGCTGCCGGCGACTGCGCCGGACCAGGTGAGGCTCTTCAGGAGCAGGCCGTCGTAGCTGTGGTCGAGGACTACACCGCTCGGATCGGTGATGCGTTGCAGGCGGCCAGGTGCGCAGCCCGGGCAGGGCGTCAGCCCGAAGTAGTCGTAGTCCACGTTGCCGGTCGGCGTCGTCAGCAGGTCGAGCTTGCCGGCCGCGTCGTAGATCCTGCCAACGAGCAACCCATCCGGTCTCGTCGTTTGCGTCAGCTGCCTATCCACGTTGCTTTGTTGCCTCCCCCGGTCGTTGCTCGCGGCGCTGCGCGCCGCTGCGCGCCGCCTGCCCCCTCCTTATCCGTGCTCGCGCCGGCGTCCGCAAGTCGGAACGGACTGTCGCGCCGATGCAGAGCCGGTGAGGTGGAAGGACCGCGGCGCCGGCGCTGCGCGCGGATGGAGGGGGCGGCTCTTGGTGAGGGCGGAGGCGCGAGGGCTGACTCGGCGCCAAACGGCAGGATGGCCGAGAGCCCGCTGGGGCGACCATGGTCAGCGATCTTGCGCCGGGCGATTGCACGCAGGAGCGAAGACGTGCACCGAAATGCGGCAGCCGCGCACCGCGGAGCGTTCCTCATGCCGCAGCATCGTCCTGAGGCACCTCGCGAACGAAGCCGCTCCGGCCGAGGGCGTCTCATACCGAACCTCTATTGCCTGGTTCGCCTCCGGCACCGAGACCTCAATCTCCAGTCCATCCGAAGACCAGCGCCGTACGTCTGCGAGCGCCACACAGGCCCCCATCCCGGCGATACCAGCAATCCAGTCGTGCGCTTCTGACGCCGAACACGGGCGAGCGGCAGTCACCTCCCACGACGGTTTGCATGCGCTGTCCGCCGTGGCGGGTTCGAGCGTGCCGGCAGCGTCGCGCCCTCCGCTCGGTTCACGGGCGTTGACCTCCGGATGCGTCAACGGATCAGCAAGCACCATCTCTCTGGGCTTCCCCTCGACCGATGCGTCACGGTGCCGCTGACTGGTCATCTCCGACCGCCAGAGCCACGCGATCAACAGAAGCACCATTGCAGCAAGGGCTTCCGGTGCCGCCCTACGGGCTGCCGATACAACTATCATGGCACTGGGACCAAGCGTCCGTGAATTTATTCTGACAATCGCCGACACACTTCTGGTAGTCCTGCCAAGCGCCCTGCTGGTCGGGCGCCGATCCAGACTGGTTGCATATGGGGAGTTTCTGGAAGTGCTCGTCCCAGCATGCATCGACACACTTGTTGAGTGTCGGCTCCAGCTTCTCAGTGCACTCGTCCTCGCAGTCTTCCTTCTTTCCCGTGCCCGAAGCGTCTCTCCGGTTGATCGGATCTCCGTCCGAGTACCGGTAGAAGTTCTTGTCGCGGGCCGCGAACGCAATTGGATCCTTGCTCGTCCACCTCCCCACCACGGGGTCATAATCGCGGGCCCCAAACCTCGTCAGCCCCGTCTCCGCATCGAGCATCCCTCCCGCGAAGCCAAACGGCAGAAAATCCGCCGCTCCCGCGATCAGCGCGCGATTGCCCCACGCATCGAAGTCCGCGCGCCACGCGACCGTTCCGGTGGCGACATCGACCAGCGCCCGCGGCGAACCCAGGTGATCACTCAGGATCCGATACGTGACGCCGCCGCGCACCACGTACTCCGGCACGTTGCTCCTCGAGCCGTAGACAAACCTCGCCATCAGGTTCCCGGCCCCATCCAGCTCCGCCACAGGGTTGAGCTGGTTCCTGAAGAGCCACGCCTTCTCGAGCACGCCGTTCTTCTTCTTGCCGACGCGGCGGTCCTGGCCGTCGACCAGGTACTGTCCTCCTGCCTCCCCCGGTCGTTGCTCGCGGCGCTTCGCGCCGCTGCGCGCCGCCTGCCCCCTCCAAGCCCGTGCTCGCGCCGGCGTCGTGGAGAGGAAGCTGCGGCGAGCGGCGATCCAAGACCGGAGATGTCGGAAGCTCCACGGCCGGCGCTGCGCGCGGGCGGAGGGGGCGGGCCGATCCGAGGCTGAGAGCACAAGTGCGACTGGAACCCGGGCGGGGGAAAAACGTCACGGCTACGCCCGGCGCTTGCAAGCGTTGGCGGTCGTCGGGCTGACCCGTCAGGAGTCATCAGCTGTCCCTGCCCCATGTCAGGTTGTTCGGTGCGCGAATACCGCTCCACCCAGCCCGGACCGTCACTGCCAGTAACGCTGCAGATGAAGCAAGGCGTGCTGCGAGCCAAGGCGCATCGGCGGAGCCGGCCACGGTGCTTTGCATGACGACCCCAACGACCAGCGCGACGGTCCCGGCGGACGCCGCAGTCGATTTGCGTTCTGCCAGCAAAAGGAATGCGGCGAGTGCTGTCCCGAGGACAAGGGGAACGAGCAAGAGGGACGGGAGCCAAACCTGTGCACCGGCTGCGGTCGCGGCGCACGAGCAGACTCCCGTCAGCGCAATGGCCTTCGCCCCCCTCCGCCTGCTCGCGCGCGCTGCGAGGTTCCATCCAACTCGCGCAGCTGAAAGCCCGCCAATCACGAAGACGGATGCGCCCCCAACGACTACCAAGACAAGGCGCGGGATGCTCCAGAACCTGATGGCCACGAAGAGTACAGCAACCGCGCTCAGTCCGACCAGCAACGCAACGGCGATTCGCTTCGGGATACTCCCATCGCCGGCCTCCGGAAGAACCAGTGCGCTCAGCATCGTGGCCAAGGTGATCATCACGAGCCACGCCTGAACGACTCCGACTGCAACCAGCAGAGCAAGCTGCGTCATTACCCCGCCTCGCCACCGCATGCGTTGGAGTCGGAATCGCACACGTCAGAGCAAATCGGCTTCTGTGCCTTCATGCAAAGGCCCAGGCACTTGTAGTAGTTGGCGCAGAAGCCAGCCAGACACGCGGGAAAGAGGTAGATGCACGCTTGTTCACAGACCGTTCGAACGACCTTCTGGCAGTCGTCGCAATTCGGATTCAGTCCCGTCGGGTCTCGACGGTTCACGGGGTCTCCACCGGCGTACGCGAACAATGACAAGTCACCTCCGCGGAACCTCACCGGATCCTTGCTCGTCCACCTCCCCACCACCGGGTCATAGTCACGAGCCCCAAACCGGGTGAGCCCCGTCTCCGGGTCCAGCATCCCTCCCGCGAAGCCAAACGGCAGGAAATCCGCCATTCCCGCGATCAGCGTGCGATTGCCCCAAGCGTCGAAGTCCGCACGCCAAGCTACGGCCCCCGTCGCGACATCGACAACCGCCCTCGGCGAACCGAGGTGGTCGCTCAGCACCCGGTACGTCACGCCCCCGCGCACCACGTACTCCGGCACGTTGCTCTTCGAGCCGTAGACAAACCTCGCGACGAGCGCGCCGCTCCCATCGAGCTCCGCCACCGGGTTGAGCTGATTCCGGAAGAGCCACGCCCGCTCGAGCACGCCGTTCTTCTTCTTGCCCACGCGGCGGTCCTGGCCGTCGACCAGGTACTGTCTTCCTGCCTCCCCCGGTCGTTGCTCGCGGCGCTTCGCGCCGCTGCGCGCCGCCTGCCCCCTCCAAGCCCGTGCTCGCGCCGGTGTCGTGGAGAGGAAGCAGCGGCGAGCGGCGATGCAAGACCGGTGAGGCCGGAAGCTCCACGGCCGGCGCTGCGCGCGGGCGGAGGGGGCGCGTCGTGCCGAGCCTAACGGCGTCGCTGCAGCGAGTCTCCCTTGGCCGGGAGGCCTTGCGTCAGTCATCGAACGGATTCCGGGTGACTCGTCGAGGAGTACGAGAGTCGGCAGGTTGGCCTCGGCGCTTGGGAGCGTCCGGCTGCGGTTCGTTCAGGCGCTCGACACCAGTCCGTTGGGCGGGTTGACGCTTCAACGCCAACCCAATCCATTTCACGACGGTCAGCACGACCCCGATCGCAAGCCCTAGTGTCGCGCTCATCGCCGACAGACCGACGAGAATCGTGCCACCCGTCCGGCGAGCAGCCGACCACGCGCCGCTCGCCGGCGCGGGCTTGCGTTGGCCGGGCGAGGGGTGCTGGCCGCCTTTCATTGTGTCGGGGCCTCACAGCACGCAGACGCCGAATCGCAGGTCGGAGCGGGGAAGTCTCCCGGCTCCTTGTCCTCGCAGAAGGACCACCGAGCAATGGCTCCGCAGAGCGCACTGCACAGACTCTTGATAACCCAGGTCTTCCCTTTCTTCTGACATCCGGCCCAGCATGAGGCCGTCACGGCAGCCTTGCAGGCGGTGCTGTCTGTCCCCGCGAGGTCGCGTCGATTGACGGGGTCGCCCGTCGCATATTCGTAGAGGCTGGCGCCATCTCCGTGGAAGATGGTGGGATCCTTCCCCGTCCACCTCCCCACACTCGCGTCGTAGTCCCTCGCACCAAATCGCGTCAGCCCCGTCTCCGAATCGAGCATCCCTCCCGCGAAGCCAAACGGCAGAAAATCCGCCGTTCCCGCGA
>JABTUA010000004.1 GCA_015075635.1 Polyangiaceae bacterium | reverse complement strand
CAGAAAATGCGTCAAGAGAAATCGACGTCTCGATGCTCTTTCCTTCAGGTCACCGTACGCTGAAACGCTGCTCGCACGCCCGCAAACAAACGGGCGTGCACGAGATGCCCTTAGTGGTCTTTGTCAGCGGCAGCGCCGTGGGTACGGAAGCTGCGCGTCGAGCTCGAGTCCGATGGCGCTCCAGCCAGGCAGCTGCACGCAGTGCCGCACTCGCGGTCATCGAGCTCTGCGTCGTGCGCCCACTTCGCCGACGCCGCCAGTGCTTCACCAGCGCCCCCGAATAGCCACACCCTCCGCTCCCGCGCCGGCCCGTCCTGACCTCAAGTGCGAATCTGCGCCTACTCGAGAGCCCTGCCCATGACCGTCCTCAACCGCTCGAGAACGCGTCGCTTCTCACCCTCTGTCCGGCCCGACTACCGAGCGGGGCTGGGCGGCGGCGCGAAAGGGGGCTCTGAGCTCGTGGTCGCCGGTCCGCCGCGGCCGGCAGCTTGTCAGAGCGCGGGGCTCGCGCGCATGCTCGCGCAGGTGTCCCGAAGCGAGCTCACGCCCGAACGCATGGACGCTCTGCTCGAGCACCTGCCGATCTTGCGCGGCGTGGCGCACGATCCAGCGGAGCGCTGGGAGGGAGGGCAGAGGCTGCCGGACGGTTCCTTCACGCTGCCCTATCCGGTCTATCGCGCCGAGGTGCTGCGCTTCTTCGAGGAAGCCGCGGAACCGTGGTGGACGGACTACGCCTATTCGCCGGACGCGGCGGCAGCGATGTTGGACGAC
Source organism: Polyangiaceae bacterium (assembly GCA_015075635.1). Taxonomy (NCBI): domain Bacteria; kingdom Pseudomonadati; phylum Myxococcota; order Polyangiales; family Polyangiaceae; species Polyangiaceae bacterium. Next base: position 86,043 of record JABTUA010000004.1, on the reverse strand, counting down.
CCGAGCGCCGTCGCGTGCGCTTCGCTGGACCAGATCCGGTCCATGCTGACCTACTGTCTGCGGGGCGAGCGATTCTGCGACGGCCACTGGGAGTCGCTGATTCGCTCCGGAAAGCTGACGAGCCTGCTCGAGCGGCTGGCGCAGCTCAGACCGCCGGACCGCTGAGCCGTCTGGTCCGCGGGCTTCTGCGCCGTTCCAAAGCGTCCGCGGCCGCCGCCGGCGTGGGCCGAAAGTTGGCTGACAGCGCGGCGAGGAGAGGTAACCTGACAGCGTGGACAGGAGTCTCGCCACCCTGGTCGGCCTGTGGGGAGTCGTCGCGCTGCAAGCGCTCTCGTGCAACTCCGACGAAGCCCGAGCGCTGCGCAACGCCAAGCTCGCCGAGGGCTGTACGCTCGACTCGGACTGCACGAAGGGCCTGGTCTGTATCTTCGAGCGCTGCCACGTGGAGTGCGTCGAGTCGAAGGACTGCCCCGCGGGACAGCGCTGCGTGCTCGGGCCGGGCGGCGCCAACGCCTGTCAGCTCCCTGACGAGATCGCCTGCGTCCTCGAGTGCCCCGGAACGCAGACCTGCGCGGTCGACGCCGAGTGCCGCGACAAGTGTCTGAAAGCGGCTGACTGCGTCGCGGGGCAGCTCTGCGTGGGCGACGTGTGCGCCGATCCCGAGGAGCTCGTGGCGGGCCAGCTGCCGATCAAGAGCACCGACGCGGGCGCCGGCGGCAGCGGCGGCAGCGGCGCCAGCGGCGGCAGCGGCGGCAGCGGTGGCGGCGGCGGCAGCGGTGGCGGCGGTGGCAGCGGTGGCGGCGGTGGCAGCGGTGGCGGCGGTGGCAGCGGCGGCAGCGGCGGAGCGTCGGCGAGCTGCGGCGCTCCCAGCACCGCTGCGGGGACCCAGATCTGGAGCGGGACGACGCTGCTCTTGCGCGCCGCGGCGCTGACCAGCACTCATGTGGTCGTCATGAGCTGGGGCTCGGGGGCGAACGCGGGAGACTACGAGATCGTCCTGATCGACAAGAGCAACCCGAGCTCGACGACGACGCTCGTGACTCAGGCACAGGCCGCCGGAAAGCCAGCCGTGTTCGCCGCCGGCGCCGACGCAGCCTTCTGGGCGCTCGACACCGGCTCGGGCTGGGACGTGAAGAGCGCGGCTTTCGCCGGAGGCGGGCCCAAGACCGTCCTCGCCAACAACGGGATTCAGCCCGAGGGGCTGCGAGCCGGCAGCGGATACCTCGCGTGGCGGCAAGCCCCCCTGAACGCGATCGTCAGCGTGCTCCAGGATGGCACGAGCGGCGGCACCATCCCTCTGGTGGCCGGCGCGGCGACGGCTCCCGCGGGAATGGACGCCGCCGATCGCGTCTACTACGTGGACGGCGCGAAGTTGATGCGCCGCAAGGCGACGGGCACGACGACCGATTCTTGGGAGACCGTCGCCGCCGCCGGCGCGACCGCCGCCGACTTCGTCCGGGTGGACGGGGACACGGTGTTCTGGGCGCGCGACCCGCTTTCGGGATCCGGCGCCATCACCCGGCTGGACCCCGGGAGCGCGGAGCTGGTCACCAACGTCAAGCCCAGCAGCATGGGGCTGAACGCCCAGAATCTCTACTACGACGACGAGACCGTGACGGCCGATCGCGGCGTCTGGTGCGTGCCTCGGGCGGGCGGCGCGCCGGTGCGCAAGGCGAAGAACACCGCGAAGGTCAACGTGATCGGCGCCGATGACCAGTTCGTCTACTGGTACGACGTCTTCGCCGGCAGCATCGTGCGCCGCGCGCCGAAGTGACGCGCGGCCTCAGGTAACCGGCTCGAGGGCTCGGTAGCCGTGGGCCCTGACGAAGTTCAAGTGCACGCCCTTGCAGCTCGCGTCGTGTACGCAGCCGCGGCAGCGCCTGCTCTTGGTCATGAAGCGGTCCGCGATGAAGCGCTCGGTGAAGCGTGCCATGTCGACGCGCGCGTCCGGGCCCAGCATCGCCGCGTCGAGCACCGAGCCCGGCGCCTCCGGCGCGCGTCCGCCCAAGCACGCCGGGATGTCCAGCGTGCGGACCTCCGGCGGCAAGGTCGCACAGGTGGCGCGCAGATCCACGTCGTGCTCCCGCTGGTCGGTGACGCGTTCGTACTTCGGAGCCTGAACCAGCAGCCGGGCGCCGAGCTCGACCAGCGAGGGCAAGAGCGGCGCCATCTGCCGCGAGAGCGTCACGACGACCTCGACGGCGCTGGGCCAGGCACGCACGCGCTCGATCTCACGCGGGTCGCTGACGACCAAGCGTCGCACCGGACGCCCCGCGAGCTCGGGCCCGTCGAGCTCCGCGTACGACTCGAGCTCGAGCCACAGCTCGGCCTCGGGCACGAGCGCCGCGAGCTTGGCCGCGCCGGCTGCGTCCGCGGCCACCAGCCAGGCGACCGCGGCGTGCGGAAGCGTGCCCGAGCGGGGTCCCGGCTCGACCAGTCGGAGCACGTCCACGCTGGCGCCGGAGCGATCCGCGAGCACCTGCTCGAGCTCGTCGCAGAGTGGCTCCAGGTAACAGTGCTTGCAGCGCGCGGGCTCGCGGCACGAGAGCTTCTGTCCGAGGCTCAGGTAACGATCGAACTCCTCGCGCCGGCCGCGGACCTCGTCGTTCAGCTTGTAGGGGTCCTGAATCAGCTCCTCGAAGCCCTCCGCGTAGGGCGGGGGGAAGCGGTTCAGCCAGACGTGCACGTCGGGTCGCCGCGAGATGGCGAAGGCCTTGGCCAGCACCTCCTCGTGGCCCGGGAGATCGTAGAAGAGATGCTCCTTGGCCGTACCCCAGGCGTTGCCGAAGGGAATGACCTGGAGCAGGTCGAACTCGCGCACGCCCCAGGAGATGAACGTCTCCAGCATCTCCGGCAGGTGCTTCACGTTCATCTTGTTGATCACCACGTCCACGTTGACGATGAAGCGGCCGGAAGCCAGCGCGGCGCGGAGCCCGGCCACCTCTTGCTCGAACGCGCCTGGCGTGCCCACCAGCGCGTCGTGCAGCTTGGGTGTGTGTCCGTGGACGCTGAACGTGATCTCGTGCAGGCCGTTGTCCGCCGCGCGGTTCAGGAACTCGGGGTACGCGAACATGCGCCCGTTGGTCACGGTCTGGATGCGCCGGTAGCCGGCGCGCTGCCCCAGCTTCACGAAGTCCAGGAACTGCGGGTGGATGGTCGGCTCTCCGCCCGACAGGATCAGGCGCGTGGCGCCCTTCTTCCTGCCCTCCACGATCTGGACCTTCACGTCCAGCGCGGAGCGCACCGTGCCGTTGTGCGCCAGCGTGTCCAGGCAGAAGGTGCAGTGGTTGTTGCAGTCGTAGGTGAGCCGTACCCAGTTGCGCTGCTCGTGGGCTGCCTCTTCGTGGGCGGCTACTTTGCCGCCGTCCGAGAACGTCGCGTCGTGCTCCAGGCTCACTTGCCCACCTCGCGCTTTTCATAGCGCAGGAGCCACTGGTTGCTACCCCCCGGGCGGACGTCTCGCCGTTCGAGCAAGGTCAGCGGCATCGAGGCGAGGCGCGCGTGCACCTCGCCCGAGGAGTCGTTCCGGTGATGTTCGAAGCGGGCGCTCCCCGACTCCGCGCGCTCGGTCTGCCCGGCGTCCCGGACCAAGCCGAAGGCGACGTCGTCCACGAGCAGCAAGGTACCCCCGGGCTCGAGGCGCTCGACCGCCGACGCCAAGGCGCGCTCGGGCTCGGGCAGGTGGTTCACGCTGCGCAAGAAGACCACGTGCCCGAAGCGGAGATCGGCGGGCAGATCTTCGAGGCTGCCGGCGTGGGTCTCCGCCCAGGGGCAGCGCGCGAGCAAGAGGCGCAGGCGCTCGGCGTCGGGGTCCAGCGCCAGGTAGCGTGCCTGGCCGGCCTCTACCCGAGAAGCCAGCTCCGACGCGTACGGCGCGTCACCCGCGCCTACGTCGAGGATGCTGCCGCCGAGCTCGCGCAGGAGCTCTCGGGTCCGCGCCTCGTCGCGGTCGAACGGGCTCTGCGCCGCCGCGCGATAAGCGCCGGGGCAGAGCGTCTCGCGGGGGCACCCCGTGCATTCGGGCATCTTCGCGAGCGCTCCGAGGTCGCTCCGGAAGTCGTCGGGCGACTGCTTGTGGCTCTTGTCCACGTAGATCTGGCCCAGGGCCTTGGCACGTTCGAGCGCCGCTCGATCGAAGTCATGGGTCGTGGTGACGAACAAGCGCATGCGGTCCCGCAACCGGAGCAAGACCGCTCGCTCGGGCTCGGCGACGTCCGACAGTGGCTCGGGCTGCTCGACCAGCGGGCAGGGCGCTCCGCTCGGCCGCATCACGTCCAGGCGCGGCGTCAGGTTGAACGAGTTCGACCGGAGCGCCAAGCGTCACTCGCCGCGGCGCTCGATGGTGGCGCCTAGCGCGTAGTTCGCCAGCTCGTCCGCGACGAGCCCTTCGCTCGCGTCGCCGAGGGCGTGCAGGCGCACGACGTAGGCGTCCGGCGTCTGCTCGAGCTCGGCCCGAGCGTGCTCGGCGTAGACCTTCACCGCCTGGTCGATGGCCTCTCCGGAGTACAGGTCGCTCGGGAACCGTAGCTCGATCACGGCTCCTCGCCGCCTTTCGGCTTTCGTTTCTTGTACTTCTCCTCCCAGCTCATGGCGATGCCGAGCGGATCGTCGAACGCCGCTTGATCGTCCACGTCCATCTCCAGGAGCTCGTCGAGGCCCGGCGGGCCGGCGGCGCCGGCCAGGGCCTGGGTGGTGACCGTCTCCACGAGCCGGCGGTTCTCCTCGACCAGGAGCCGGCGCCAAGCCTGACCGAGCAGCTCGTTCTCGAGCTCTCCGGCGAGATCCGCGAGCGGTGTCTCGACGTTGGCCTTCGGCTTCAGGCGCACGGAGATCCGACCCGGCGCCGGGCGATCCAGACGGACGTAGCAGCGGTCGATGAAGACGTAGGCCGCGCCATAGATGGCGTCCTTCGGGTACAGGGCCTCGTCCAGCTCGACGACGAGGGCGTCGCTCCCCTGCGGTTCCATCGGCGGGAGCTTAGCGCCTTTCCGGGCGCACGACCGGCGTTTCTGGCTCGAGCGCTCGCAGAGCCGACTCGGCGCTTGCGGCCTCGGCGACGCGCAAGCCGAGAGCGCGCGCGGTCTCGACCGCCCGCGCCGTGAACGGAGCGACCAGCTCGGCGGGCGCCGGGGGCACGCGACACTCGGCGGTGGCCGCGGCGAGCCCCAACGCCTGCGCGCCCAGCGTGTGCGCCACTCGCACCATCTCCGGCGCGTGGCGGTAGTTCGAGCGGGTCAGGTGGAAGACCAGCGCGAACGGTACGCGCTCCGCGCGCGCCCGGCGCAGCCCCAGCACCACGCGGCGGAAGCTGCCTTTCACCCCCGTGTGGTGATCGTGCATGGCCTCGGTCACACCGTAGACGTCCGTCCAGAAACCGTTCTCGCCGAGCTCGGCGAGGGCGTCGGCCCGGGACAGTTGCGCCAGGTCGAGGTGGACCACGCGCTCAACGCAAGTGGCGCCGCGGATCGCTGCGTTCGGCCAAGGTGAGGTACGGGCTCTTGTCGGCGTGCGCCTCGTTGGCGCGGATGAGCTCCGCGAGCGCCATGGCCGCGAGGCCGTGGTCTTCGTGCGTGCCCGTCGCGCCGTCGCCCTGATTGGCCAGGAAGATCTCGAAGTGCTCCGTCGAAGCCGGGCCTCGCGACGCGAGCGGCGACGGATCCCGCGCGCAGATGTCGAGCTGAAAGCGCTGCCCGCGCTGGTCCGCGAGGACGACGCTCGCGGCGCCGCCCACCGGCTCGATCGAGGCCTCGACCTGCCAGCGGCCGAGCGCCGCGCCCGGCACGAGCGGCGCGAGCAGCTGGGCGATGCCCCGCGTCGGCACGCGCGCCGGGCTGGCCTCGGCGGCTCGAGGCACGCTCGCGGCCGCGACGCCGGCCCCGGCGTAACCGAGCAACGCGCGACGGCTGACCGACTGATCGCTCATGCTGGCCATGTTCGGTCAAGGGTACGGCGGGCGTCAACGTCGCGCCCGCCATCCCCTGGGCGCCAACCCGCGGTAGGCACCTGCAACCAGCGCTTGGCAGCGGTTCGGGTCGAACTCCGCGGTTTCCTGCGGGAGAGGGTAGGTGCGTTCATTGCATTGTGGGCCCGAGGATGACCGCACGCCTTCCCTTGCTCGCCCTGGCCACCCTGACCCTCGCGCTCGCCGGCTGCGGCGACGACTACGAAGGCGAGAGCGCGGGCGCCGGCGAGCCGACCGGCGAGAGTAGCGAAGAGCTGACCAAGGTGTGTGGTCCCGACAAGTACGCGGGTCCGCAGGGCGCGGACGTCTCCAAATACCAGGCGGACTTCAACTGGAACGCCGCTGGCGTGAGCTTCGGCTACGCGCGCATCAGCGACGGCACTACGTACGTCGACAGCTGGTTCGATGCCAACTGGAAGAAGATGAAGGACGCGGGCGTGCTCCGCGGCGCGTATCAGTACTTCCGGCCGGGCCAGAGCGCGAGCGCGCAGGCCAACATGGTCGTGCAGAAGGTCGGCAAGCTCGGAGCGGGGGACCTGCCCGCCGTGATCGACGTCGAGGCCACCGACGGCCAGTCGGCGGCGACCATCGCCTCGAAGGTGCAGACCTGGCTCGACATCGTCGAGCAGGGCACCGGCAAGCGGCCGGTGATCTACACGGGCCCGTACTTCTGGCAGGACAAGGTCGGCTCCACGGCGTTCGGCAAGTACCCGCTCTGGATCGCGCACTACGGCGCGAGCTGCCCGTCGATCCCGGCGGGTTGGAGCAAGTGGACCTTCTGGCAGTACTGCGACGGGCAGACCCAATACTGCAGCAACGGCAAGGGCTGGGATCGCGACGTGTTCAACGGCACGAAGGCGGAGCTCGCCGCGTTCGCCGGAGGGACCGCTGCGCCGAGCTACGGCGCGACCTTCGTGGAGCAGTCGTTCCCGCTCGCGGTGACCGCCCTCGAGATGACGGCGGGTGAGACCATCGGGGCCTTCATCACGCTGAAGAACAGCGGAACCGCCCCCTGGGACTCGAACACCCGCCTCGGCACCACGGAGCCGCGGGACCGCACGAGCCCGTTCGCCGATCCGAGCTGGCTCGCGCCGAACCGACCGGCGGGTGTGACCGGCACGGTGGCGCCCGGTGAGAGCTTCAAGTTCAGCTTCAACCTGCGCGCGCCCAGCGAGCCCGGGACGTACCACGAGCACTTCGGCGTGCTTCAGGAGGGCGTGACGTGGTTCAGCGACTCCGGTCAAGGCGGTCCGCCCGACAACCAGCTCGAAGCGCAGATCACGGTGCTGGAAGGGCCCGGCGGCGCCGGCGGCGCCGGCGGCGGCGCGGGAGCTGGCGGGGAAGCGGGCGCAGCGGGCGGCGCAGGCGCGGCTGGCGCGGCTGGCGCGGCGGGTGCCGTCAGCGGAAGCGGCGGCGCGAAGCCGAGAGAGCTCGGCGACGACGAAGGCTGCGCGTGTCGGACGACCGGCGCGCCGAGCGAGCGCTCGCCGCTCGCGCTCCTGCTCGCGCTGGGCTGGTTCGCACGGCGTTGGAGGCCGCGCGCGTGAGACTCTGGCTCGTCTTCGCCTACGCATGTCTCCAGGGCTGCGGCGGCGCAGCGAGCGACGATCCCACCGCCGCGCAAGCCGGCGCTGGCGGACAGACCGCGCAGCCGGTGGACGGCGGTGCGTGGAGCGATGGATCCGCGCCGGACGCCGGGTCGAGCGCAGGCGGTGTTGCGGGCGCCGCCGGTGCAGCCGGCGCACCGAGCGCGGGGGGCGCCGCGGGTGTGGGGGGCGCAGCGGGCGCCGGGGCAGCAGCGGGCGCCGGGGCAGCAGCGGGCGCGGGCGGCTCCCCGCCGGCACCCGGTCCGTGCCCCGCCGACAACACGTTCTACGTCGATCCCGGTCAGAGCATCCAGGGCGCGATGGATGCGGCGCGCGCCTGCGCGCAGAGCCTGTCGCCGACCTGGCCGAACCACGCGGCTCAAGACTCTCACTTCGCCAAGGTCGTGTTGAAGCCGGGCCTCCACGTCCTCTCCACGCCGCTCCGCACGCGCGCTCACGTTCGCATCGAAGCCGCTGGCGCCGAGGTACGCGGCAAGCCGGGCATGCACCTGATGAACGTGGATGACAACGGGGGCGGCGGTTACGCCTCGCCCAACACCTACTGGACCATCGACGGCGGCGTGTGGAACGCCAACGGCGGCGGCGGCTTCAGCATCGTTCACACGCGAAAGTTCGTGCTCCGAAACATGGAGATCAAGAACATCGGCTACAAGGCGCACCACCTGGAGATCAACTCCTCGGGCGGCGAGTACCAGGCCGGCGTCCACAACGTGATCGTGGACAACGTGACGATGCACGGCGTGGCGCCCACCCACCGCATCGACGACGAGGCCATCAACATCGACTACTCGTGGATCGGGGCCGCGCACAACGTCGCGGGCGACGGGACGGTGCCGAACAACGTGCTGATCCTGAACTCGACCTTCTACGACGTGCCGCGCGCGGTCTCGTCTCACCACTTCCAGACCGCGGGGGGCGCGCCGAAGGCCAAGATGTCGGGTATCACGATCCAGGGCGGCTACTTCCACGACATCGATCCTTCGCTGGCCGAGAGCGGGGCAAACTTCCAGAACGACGGCGCCATCCGCGCCTACGGTTGGCAGAACGTGCGCATCGAAGGCGTGACCTTCGAGCGCTGCGCCACGGCGATCAGCGTCTACGCCCCCGCCGACTACCCGGGTGCCCTCGGATCGCTCGGCAGCTTCGTGATCCAGAACAACAAGCTCGTCTCGTGCGGGCGGGCCAAGAGCTCCGGCGCCACGGTGCCCCTCGTGTTCGTCGACTCCGCGAAGAGCGGAGTGAACTTCTGGGACGTGGTGGTGAAGGGCAATACGGTCGCGGGCGACTGGGTGGCGGGGAGTCAGTACTTCGTGGCGGTATACGACACGCACAACTGCGCCATCACCGGCAATCACTTCGCGCCCACCGCTTACTCGCTGGCCTCGGAGAAGGCGCACAACAAGTACACGGCGCAGGGCTCGACCAACTTCGGGACCTGGGTGCTCTCCGGGAACACCGTCAGCGACGGGAGCGTGGACAACTCCTGAACGACACTCGTCTTCGGCCCCCGAGCAGCAGGCCAACTTCGCGGCGTGACGCCGCGGCTGGCTCTGTTGTATGGTCCGCGCCATGGCAACCTACACCTGTGAAAAGTGCGGTATGAGCGTCAACATGACTTGCGCGAAGTGCAACGCCGAGCTCGTGCCCGACGCGATCACCAAGGCCGATGGTGCGAAGGTCTCCGTCTCGAAGTGCCCCAACGACCACGGCAAGATCAAGTCGCCGATGTGCTGCGGCGCCGACATGAGCTGCCCGATCTGACAGCCGCCCCGCCGACCTCGGGAGCGTCGCTGCCGGTCAGGTGAGTGGTGGCACGCGATCTGCTCCCTTCGCTGCGCATGTCATCGCCCCCCCAAGTCCAAGAAATCCCTGCGCAGACGGCGACGCCGACGGCAGAACGTGCACCCGAGGGCTCGTTCGTCGCGCGCCTGCGAGTGGGACGCTGGGGGACCGTGCTCGCCTTGCTGACCATCCTGTTCGGGTTCGCGCTCGGCGGCGCCTTCGGCGCCTTCGAAACCCCGCTCAAGAGCGGGCTCACGGCGCGTGCCGAGGCCGTGCGCGACGGGGTCTACGCCGGCGACGCTGCGAAAATGAAGAGCGTCGTCGACAAGAGCTGGACGTACTACAAGCGCGCTCACATGCACGGCGGCGCCATCGGTGCGGTCGCGCTCGGCGGGATCCTCCTGCTCGCTGCGCTGGAGCGGCCGAGGCGGCGAGCGCGTCAGAGCGTGTCGCTCGCGCTCGGGCTCGGCGGGCTCGGCTACTCCTCGTTCTGGCTCTTGGCCGCGCGCGCCGCGCCCGGGCTCGGCAGCACCGATGCTGCGAAGGAGTCTCTGGCGTGGCTCGCCGTCCCGTCGGCCGGGCTCTTGATGTTGGGCGTCATCGCCGTGATCGCGCTGACGTCTCGCGAGCTGTTCGCCCCGCGCCTTCCAGCCTGAACGGAAAACGCGGCGTCTGCGTCATCCGACGCATGCGGCCGCGCAGACAATTGCGCCGTTTGACCGATGGCGACCGGTCGCGTCGAAGGACAGGTTCAGGCTCATGAAATCGAACGACACGCCCTCGGGTGGCGAGACCCCAGCCAGGCGCATCCTGGTGTGGGACATCCCGGTTCGACTCTTCCACTGGCTCCTGGCCGCTTCGTTCTTCGGGGCGTTCGCCATCGCGAACCTCGTCGACGACGAGAGCTCGCTCTTCGCGCTGCACATGCTGCTCGGCGGCGTGATGGCCTTCATGGTGGTGCTGCGCGTCATCTGGGGCTTCGTCGGCTCGCGCTACGCTCGCTTCCGCTCCTTCGCCTTCGGTCCGCGAGCGCTCCTCGAGTACCTGCGGGGAGCCTTCTCCGGAAAAGACACCCGACACACGGGCCACAACCCCGGCTCGAGCTACGCCGTGTACGCCATGCTGGCGCTCTCCCTCGGGCTCGCCGTCACCGGAGCCGGCATGTCGCGGGGAGGCGAGGTATTCGAGGAGCTCCACGAGATCATGGCCTGGGCGATGGTCTTGGTGGTCGGCGCCCACGTCGCCGGAATCGTGTGGCACACGCTGCGCCAGAAAGAGAACATCGCCCTCAGCATGGTCGACGGAAAGAAGCAGGGCGACCCCGCCCGGGCCATCGGCTCCTCGCACGCGCTGGTCGCCATCGCGTTCCTCGGCCTGACGGGCCTCTGGGCTGGAGCGCTGCTCGACGGCTACGACGCCAAGACCAGTCGGGTGACCCTGCCGTTCATCGGCCAGACCATCCAGCTCGGCGAGGCCGAGGGGGGTGACGGGCACGGCAAGGCCGGGGAGCAGCGGAAGCACCGCGAGCACGACGACGACGACTGAGCTGCCCCGATCCCCGAGCTGGACGGGGTCCAACTTTGATGTTATATACACTAACATCAAATGCGCGCCGCCCCAGCCCGAGCAGAGAGGCGCCCCTACCGCATGGGGGCGCGAGCCGAGGCCGCCGAGCGGACGGCCCAGCGCATCTTCGCGGCTGCCGAGGCGCTGTTCCGTGGGCAGAGCTTCGAAGAAGTGACGCTCCAGGCCATCGCTGACCACGCAGGCGTCACGCTCCAGACGGTGCTGCGACGCTTTGGCTCCAAGGAGGCGCTCTTCGAGGCGGCGTCCCGCTCCGCAGCGCAGCGCATCTTCGCCAGCCGCCTCCCGGAGTCGAGCGACCACCGGAGCGCGGTCGAAGCTCTGATCGCGAGCTACGAAGAAATGGGTGATCTCGGCTGGCGTGGGCTGGTCCAGGAAGAGCGCTTCCCTCCCGTGAAGTCGATCATGGACGACGCCCGAGCGCGACACCGCGGCTGGGTCGAGACGGTCTTCGCCGATCTGCTCGGCGTGCGTCGCGGACCGGAGCGTGAGCGGCGCGTGATGCTCCTGTTCGGCGCCACGGACTACTACCTGTGGAAGCTCTGGCGGCGCGACCTGGGCAAGAGCCGAGCGGAGACGACGCAGCGAATGATGGACCTGGTGGACGCGCTGGCGCGCCAGCTCGAAAGAGGGCGATGAAGAAGACCTTCCTGTTCGTGATGGTCGAGGGCGGCGGCAACGTCCCCGCGCAGCTGTCGGTGGCACGCCGCCTCGCGCTGCTCGGGCACGACGTGCACGTGCTCTCGGATGGCGCCGCGGAGAGCCAGATCGCCGCTGCTGGCTGCCACTTCTCGGCCTTCCGGCGCGCCCCCCAGCACAACATGCGGGACCCGGCCGCCGACCTGATCCGCGACTTCGAGTCGGGCTCTCCGCTCGAGCAACTGCGCCGCGTCGGCGAGCTGCTGATGTTCGGACCGGCCGAAGCCTACGCGCGCGACGTCCTCGACGCGGTCGCTCGGATCTCCCCCGACGCGCTGGCGATCGACTGCCTTCCCTTGGGGGCCCAAGTGGGCGCGGAGAAATCTGGCGTCCCGTCGGCGCTGATGTTCCACATGCCGTATTCGGCCCCTGTCCCTGGGGCCACGCCGTTCGGGCTCGGGCTCAGACCGGCGCGGTCTTGGCTAGGCCGCCTGCGCGATCGCGTCCTGCTCGGGGTGTTCGAGCGCGTATTTCGCTCGGGGCTGCCGCCGGTGAACGCGGCCCGCGTCGCCCTCGGGCTCGCCCCGCTCAGCGCGGTGTTCGATCAATTCCACAGGCTCGACCGCACCCTGGTTCCCACCTCCCGCGAGTTCGACTTCGTACCCTCGGGACTGCCCGCGAACGTGCGCTATGTGGGCCCACAACTCGACGACCCCGGCTGGGTCGAGCCCTGGGCGTCTCCGTGGAGCGAGGAGCAAGCCGACGCGCCGCTCGTGCTGGTGTCGCTCGGCTCCACCTACCAGAAGCAAGAGAAGGCGCTCGCGTCCATCGCGACGGCGCTCGGCACGCTCCAGGTGAGGGGACTGGTCACCCACGGCGCCGCGGTCGCCCCTTCGGCGCCTGGGAACGTGGCGGTGGCGCGCTCGGTGCCGCACGCCTCGGTCTTGCCGATGGCGTCCGCGGTGGTCTGCCACGGCGGGCACGGCACCGTGATGAAAGCGCTCGCTTGTGGTGTGCCCGTCGTCGTCGTCCCGTTCGGCCGCGACCAGCGCGACAACGGCGCACGGGTCCGCGTCGCCGGCGCGGGGCTCACGTTGTCCCCGAAAGCGAGCCCGGCCAAGATCGCGGCGGCGGTACGCCGAGTGCTCGACGAACCAGCGTTTCGCCGGGGCGCACGGCAGATGGCCGCCGTCATCGCCCGAGACGTCGCAGCCGATCTCGCGGTCGCGGAGCTCGAGGCGCTGGCTGGCGCTGGCCGCGCGCTGCGAGCAGCGGCGTAGGCGCGCTCGGGCGCGCCGACCGTGTCCGGCGAGGGTGCCGCGTCCGCGAACGCCGGCCGCGCCAGCGCGGATTTGGCTTATGCTGCCGCGCGATGGACGAACGTGAAGGCTCGGAGGTCTTGGCCGCGTGTTTCGAGCAGGCGGGGCTGCGCATCGAGCGGGACTTCGCCTTTCACGAGGGTGGGGTTCGCGTCTCCCTCGACGGCTTCGACCCGAAGGCGCGCATCGGCTTCGAGTTCATCACGACCGAGGCCGGCGACCGAGCCGAGTTCACGCCCGCCGTGATCGACGAGCTCGAGATGCGCATGCGCGCGGAGGAGCTGTTCATCTTCATGATCGACGAGGCAGACGTGCCCAGCCGCGAGGTGCTGGAGTCCGCCGCCCGCGGCTTCCTCGCGCTGCTTCGGGACAGGGGGCGGCTGCCGTGAGCTACTACGGCGTCCCTCAATTCTTCCAGGCGGCGCGTCAGCAGCGCGAGGCGCTCTCGCGCGAGCTCGGTGTGGCCCAGCACTACGCCAGCGTGCACCACCAGCGCCGAGCGGAGCTCGGGCAGGCCTATTCCCAGGCGACGCAAGACCTGGGCGCGACGTTCGTCCAGGCGCTGACTCCCGAGTGGCTCGACTACGCCATCCGCGTGACCGGCTTTACGGCGCTGGCCAACGAGAACCCGCTAGCCATGATGGAGCACGAGCGCAAGCAGCGCAGCCAGCGCCTGGCGCAGATCGAGGCAGACCAACGCTTCGCCCAGCGTGAGCTCTTGCGACACCCGAACACCGGGTCGTTGCCGCGCGGCGTGCGCGAGATGGAAGAACACCTGGCCCCGCTGCTGGGCGTGATCGCGGCCTGCAATCACCCGCGGATCACCCGGCTGATCGAGAGCGGCTACGGCACGTCCGCCTACACGACCGGCTTCTGGCGCATGAGCTACTACGAGGACTGGAAGGCCGGCGACGAGATCCTGGCGCGTTTTCCCGGCAAGACGTTCTTCGCTCAGGTCCGGGAAGACTACATCCGTGCCATGCAGTCGGTGGGCCCGCTGCAAGCCGAGGCGGCCCGGCTCCGCGCGGAGATCGCCGCGGGCGAGGCCCTCGAGCGGGAGCACGCGGAGTGCACCCAGGCGCTCGCGACTCTCGAGCAGCGCTGGCTCGCCCACGTCCGCCAACGGGTCTCGACCTACATGCTGGAGTGCCCGCCGGAGGTGCTCGGTCCCAGGCTGAGCGCCGTGCCGGAGGCCGAGCTGGCCTACAAGCGAGCGCTCGGCGTCACCACGAAGGCACGTTACCTGGACCAGATCTTCGCCCGCGACGTGGAGTCGTTCCAGCGCGACGCCCAAACCGCGATCGCGAAGCTCGACCGCGACATGGCCAAGCTCTCTCGGCCCAAGAAGGCCGGCACGACCTTCCCCGCCGAGGCGTTCCAGCGCCGGTTTCGCGATCGTGGCCCCGCCTACCAGAAGCGTTGGCGGCGCTTCGAGAAGACCTACGGCGCGGTCTACGGGTTCGCCGGCTACCACTTGGCGCCCCTGACGGAGACCTTCCTCTGGTGGGATCTGATGACGAACGGCCGGGTGGACGGCGACTTCATCCCCGAGGTGCGCGAGTTCCGCGCCAGGAACCCCAACTACCGCTACGAGCCGCAGCGTCGCGGCGACGAAGACGATCTCTTGGCGGCGGCCGCCGCGGCTTCGGTGGCTGACGACGGCGGCGACCTGTCCGCCGACGTGTCTTGAAGGAGCGAGATTGGTGAAGCGCTCCCTCCGGATCGTGAACTACGCCGTCAACGGCTCCGGCACCGGGCACCTGACGCGCCTGTGCGCCATCAATCGCTGGCTCCGGCGCTATGCCGCCTGGGCCGACGCGCGCGCCGAGATCTACTTCCTCACCTCCAGCGAGGCGGACGGGCTGCCGCTCAGAGAGCGCTTCGCGGCCTTCAAGCTGCCGTCGAAATCCGTGATCGCCGACGCTGGCGTCGACAAGACCACCTACCTCGCGCTCGCCAAACAATGGGTCTGGCACTCCTTGGGGCTGCTCCGTCCCGACCTGTTCGTCGTGGACACGTTTCCCCGTGGTTCCTTCGGTGAGCTGCTCGGTGCGCTCGATCTCTGCAAGAAGCGCGCGCTGGTGTTTCGCCCCATGCTCGAGGACTTCGCGCGCCGCCCCGACGTCCAGGCGCTCCTGCCGCTCTACGATCTGGTGCTGGTCCCGGAGCGAGAGGGGGACGCGCGCATCGTGGTCCCCGACGCCGCTCGGGCGCGCACGCGTTTCGTCGGTCCCGTGGCGGTGCGCGAGCGCGCGGAGCTTCATTCACGGGACGAAGCCCGTGCCCGGCTCGGTGTGCCTCGCGCCGCGCGGGTCGTCTACGTGTCGGCGGGCGGGGGTGGGGACGTCGCCGCCGAGCGCCACCTCTGGCGGGTCATCACCGCGCTGCTCGCCGCGGACGCGACGTTGCACCTGGTGGCGGGGGCGGGCCCGCTCTACCGGGGAGCCGTGCCGCGGGACGCGCGCATCACCTGGCTGGTCAACGAGTCGGCCGCGGAGCACGCGCGCGCCTTCGATGTCGCGGTGACCGCAGCGGGTTACAACACCTTCACGGAGCTGATGCTCGCGGGGGTGCCGAGCGTCTTCGTACCGCAGAGCAAGATCGCCGACGACCAAGCGGAGCGCGCATTGCGCGCGGTGCGTGCGGGCGCGGGACGTTTGCTCGACCCCGAAGCCGGGGATGCGGACCTCTTGGCCGCCGTGACCGAGCTGCTCGAGCCGACGGTCGCCGAGAAGGCGTCGCTCGCGGCCCGAGGGGTCGTGCCCAAGAACTGCGCGCGCCAAGCGGCAGCAGAGCTGCTTCGGCTGTGCTTGCCCGCGAGCGAGGTCGACCGGGCCGAGGCCGCGGTGGGTGACGCGCTCCTGGGGCACGCGCGAGAGCTCGGGGTGGGTGAAGACGCCCTGGTCGAGCTGATGCACCTGCTCGACGGCGATGCCGGCAGGAGCTCGCCGGCGCGGGAGCTCGGTGGCCTGCTCGAGCGGAGCGCCGCGCTGATCCAGCGCGCGCGCGCCGAAGGTGTCCAGGTCCCGGCGCTCTGCGAGCTCGCCCGGGGGCTGATGCGGCGCGGGGCGTTCTCGGACGTCGCCACACGTCAGGCCGCGATCGGCGATGCCTTGCAGCACAGCGCCCCGGCCGGCGCGCCTGCCCCCGCCACGGAGCCGGAGCAGTGAAGCGCGGGTCGCTCGCGCTCGCCGGGCTCGACCAGGGTCAGGTCCTCACCGGCCCGAAGACCTTGCACGTCGACATCACGAACTCCTGCAACACCAACTGCATCACCTGCTGGGACCACTCGCCGCTCCTGCAAATCGGCCGGAGCAGCGGCTGGAAGCGCCGCAAGCTCGAAGTGGAGCTCCTCGAGCAGCTGCTCGACGACGTGCGCGGTCTCGGTGCGCTCGACGCCGTGATCCTGAGCGGCATGGGGGAGCCGTTCACCCACCCCGACGTGTATCGGATGATCGAAGCCGTCAAAGACCGCGGCCTGCACCTCACCATCATCACCAACCTGGTGGCGGCCGACGCGGAGCGGGTGCTCGCGCTCGGGGTCGATCAGCTGCTGATCGGCATCCACGCCGCGAGCGAGGGCCCCTACCGCGCCTTTCACCCGAGCTTCCAGGCGGACGAGTGGTCGCGGCTCCGCGCGGCGCTGACTCGCTTCCGGGACGCCGACCGCCGGTTCAAGCACGTCCACGTGGTGTGCGAGCCGAATGCCCACGAGCTGGTCGAGATGGTGGAGCTCGCGGCGGAGTTTCGCGCGTTCGCCCTCAACTTCAAGCTCGCGAGCCTGAAGGGCGGCACCGAAGCCAGCCGAATCTCCGAGGCGCAGCGCGCGCGCTTGCTCGACGAGCTGGTGCCTCGGGCGCGTGAGCGTGCCCGGGAGCTTCGGGTGAGCACCAACCTCGAAGTGTTCGACGAACAGCTGCGCGCGGGTGGGGCCGCCACCGCCTCCATCGCCGACATCGGCTGTTTCATGGGGCAGGTGTACTCCCGGGTCACCGTCGACGGCACGGTGCTCTACTGCTGCAACACGGAGGTGGTCGTCGGGCACCTGTCCGAGGCGCGCTTCAGCGAGCTCTGGAACGGGCCGGCGTGGAACGCGCTGCGGGCGCGGCTCAGGCGGGGCGAGTACTTCGACGGTTGTCACCAGTGCGGCAAGCTCAACCAGAACGTCGCGCTCCGCGCGCGCTTCGTCGAAGAGTTCGGTGAGACGCGCGCGCGCGCGGTCACCGGGCGCGGAGCCGAGGCGTGAAGCGCAAGCCCACCGTCGAGTGGCAGGTGTGCGGCGTCTGCAACTACGACTGCAGCTACTGCATCCAGAGCAAGAAGTACCGCGTCGGGCAGCCCTCGGATGAGGACATCGACGGCTTCCTGAGCTTCTTTGCCGGTCTGCCCGGCCGCTGGGAGATCAAGATGACCGGGGGTGAGCCCTTCGCCTTCCGGGGCTTCATGGCCCGCATCGTCCCGGGGCTCGTCGAGCGGACGCCGCACCTGCTCTCGGTGCTCACCAACCTGTCCGCGCCCCTCGCGGTGCTCGAACGCTTCGCGCTCGAGACGCGGGGCCGGCTCGGCATCGTGAGCGCCAGCCTGCACCTGGAGTTCGCGGACATCCCGAGCTTCGTCGAGAAGGCCGCGCGCTTTCGCGAGCTCATCGATCCGGACGCTAGACTGGTCGTCAACGCGGTGCTCGTGCCGGGGCGTCTGGAGCGGGTGGAGGAAGCGCAGAGCGCCCTCGAAGCGGCGGGGCTCCAGCTGTTTCCCCAGCTGATGAAGACGAAGACCGGCGTCTTCGCCTACGACGCGGACGACCGCCTGCGGCTGCGCACGCTGGTTGGGGACGAACCCACTCCTCGTTCGGCGAACCTGGCGCCGAGCTACCGCGGCCTCCCGTGTTGGGCCGGCACCGAGTACTTCGTGCTCACCCAGACCGGCGACGCCTGGAGCTGTCGCACCGCCAAGCGCTTCGCCGAAGGACGGCTCGGCAACGTGCTCGACGGGAGCTTCACACTCGGTCAGGGGCCCTTGCCCTGTAGCTACGACATCTGCCCCTGCACGGTGCCCGCCAATCGCGGAATGATCGAGGGTCTCTCCCCGTGAGCGAGCGCTGGCAGCCTCCGCCCGAGCCCGAGGAGGGCGTGCTCGCCTGGAACGTCAACACGGCGTGCAACTACCGCTGTAGCTACTGCACCCAGCGCTTCAAGGACGATCGAGGTCGCTGGTCCAGGGACACTCCGGAGTTTCTGCGGGCTTTCGCGCGACTGCCGGGCGCCTGGGAGGTCAAGCTCTCGGGCGGAGAGCCGTTCGTGCACCCGACGCTGTTCGAGATCGTCGAGGGTATCGTCGAGATCGGTCATCGGGTGTCCGTCGTCACCAATTTCTCGGCGTCGGACGCCGCGCTCGAGCGCTTCGTGGCCGCGGGGGCCGGGCGCATCGGCACGTTCTCCGCCAGCCTGCACCTCGAGTACGTGGACGACGTGGGGGCGTTCGCCCGGCGAGCTCGCGCGCTCCGGTCCGCCCTCGAGCGCGCCCGGGATCCGAACCTGCCGCGCCCGAACGTGTGCGTGACGACCGTCGCGACCCGCGCCGCGCTGCCGCGCCTGACCGCGCTCCGGGCCCTCTTCGAGGAGCACGGCGTCGACTTCAAGGTGCAGCCCGAGCGCGACGACGGGAAGCTGACCGAGTACTCGCCCGCCGAGCGCGAGCTCCTCGAGAGCCTCGGCGGACACAACGGCACCGGCGAGGTGGCGCACGACTTCTTCGGTCGCCCCTGCTGGGCCGGTTCGCGCTTCCTGGTCATGGACGATCGGGGGGAGATCTACCGGTGTTATCCGGCGCGGCGCGGCGTCCTCGTGGCCCTGGGCCGGGGTGGCAGTCGCATCCCCGACCCCGAGCGTGAGCGCCGCCTCGGTCGCTTGGGAAACTTCCTCGACCCGGCCTTCTGCCTCGGGAGCAGCCCAAAACCCTGCCTGTTTCGCCATTGCTACTGCACGGTACCCATCGCCCGCGGCATGATGGCGAGGGTGGAGCTCGGAGGCGACGCTTGAAGTACACGACGTTTCGCGGACTGCTGATCGGCGGCGGGGTCCTGCTGGTGTTCGGCGCGTTCGGCTCGTGTTTGCTGTGCGCGGGAAGTCAGGCGCTCACCCCCAAACCGCCGCCGCCGGTGGCGACCCTCGTTGCCCCGAGCGCGGCTCCGCTGCCGACTCCTGCGGCCGCGCCCACGGCCACGGCGGTGACCTTCACCGACTCCATGCCCGTCACGGACGTGCACCGGGCCGTGCTCGCGGCGAGCAAGCAGAACATCTCCGGTGACAAGGGCAAGGACGCCCTGCCGGGCCGCCCCTACAAGGTGAACCTGTACAAGGACCCGGGTCAGACCAGGGTCAACCGACTGAAGCTCGATCTCGACCGCGACGACAAGTGGGACGAGAAGTGGACGCTCGAGGACGGCGGTAAGGTGAAGCGGCAGATCGCCCCCGCCGACGACGAGAGCTACACGCTCGAGTATCGCCTCGAGGGCGAGTACTGGCGCAAGAAGCTCTGAGCTCGGGGCCGGGCGGAACTGGGGAGCTTTCCGACAGCTCAGCGCCCATCACGGAGCCGCTCGAGTAGCACGCGGGCCTCGCGGAAGTTCGCGAAGTCGCCGGGTTCGAGCGGCGCGTCACCCTTGGGGCCCGTGACGCGCTCGAAGATCTCCGGGTGAGCGCTGACCTCCGCGGGCTGGATGCCCCAGCGGGCGAGCAAGCTCTCGCAGGCGTGGTAGCGCACGAGGTACTCCGGGTCTTCTTCCACGGCGAGGAGCAGCGCCGCCTCGTCGTCGGCACCGGAGAACCGGCGCAGCCCCATCGCTGCGTCGATGCGGTGCGTCCAGTGGAGCGGGCTCCGAAGGACTTCGACGAGGTGGGCAGCCAGCGCAGGATCCGGCCCGAGCTCGTGAATGGCCAGGGCGACGCGCACCTTCTCGGCGCCCTGGGCCTCGTCCAGGTGCGCTCGCATGGAGCCGATGGTCGAGGCGTCGCCCATGGCCGCGAGCGCCTCGGCCGCGTGAGCGTCTCCGAGCGCGAGCCCGAGGCGGAGCATGCCCAAGGCCTCGTCCCGCGCGTCGCCGGACAGGCACGCGACCTGCCCGGTGTACAGGCCGTCGTGCCAGATCATGTAGTCGTTCCCGAAGGTCTGCTCCTTCCACGCCCGCCAGCGCTGATCGTCGTCGCTCATCCCGCCACCCAGCCGCTCGAGTAGAGCACGAGCCCCCGTCCCCGCGCGACCGTTCGGGCCGGGCTGCCCGGAGCCTGCTAAGCTCGCGCTGGGATGTCGCGGCTGCCGCAAGCGGAGATCAAGCTCGGCGAGCTCTGCAACAACCGTTGTGTCTTCTGCATCAGCGGGCACCTGACCTCGGAGAAACGAGCGCCGCTGGTGTCCGCGCTCGACCTGAAGGAGCGCGTGCGGCAGGCCCACGAATCGGGGGTCAGGCGCATCACCCTGCTCGGCGGCGAGCCGACGATCCAGCCCGCATTCCGCGAGGTCGTCGAGTACGCGGTCGGGCTCGGCTTCGACGAGATCGTGATCTTCTCGAACGGTTCGCGCACGGGTCACACCCGCCTGATGGACGAGGTCCTGGCGTCGGGCGGGCAGTTCGAGTGGCGCTTCTCGTTTCAAGGCGGGAATCGCGAGGCTCACGAGCGCACCACGGGGCGGAAAGGCTCCTTCCGGGGTCTGCTCGAGTCGCTCGAACGTGCGGCCGAACGCGAGCAGAAGGTGACGATCAACTGCTGCGTGGTGAACCAGAACTACGACTCACTCCCGGACTTCCCCGAGCTCCTCGCCCCCTACGCGATCGCACATGTCCACATCGACATGCTGCACCCCGGAGATCTTCCGGAGCCCAAGAAGGGGCGTCTCGGCGAGCTCATGCCGCGCTACTCGGAGCTCGTGGAGCCGCTCCGGCGCATGGTGCGCGGCTTTCCGCCCGACCTCGAGCGGAGTATCGGCAACCTGCCGTTCTGCATCGCGCCCGATCTCTCGCCCTTCATCCAACACGGTGGCGAGGAGACCTGGGTCGTCGGGGCGAGTGACACCTGGAACAAATACGACGACAAGACCAGCGCCAAGACCAAGCTCCCGGCGTGCGAGGGTTGCGCGCTCTCTCCCCGCTGCGGCGGCGTGTACCGCGCGTATCTCGAGCTCCACGGCGACTCGGAGATCGTCGCCATCCCCCCCGACACTCTCGCCCCCGAGCTCGCTCTACCCACGCTCTCTCCCCGACTCGCTCGGCGTCTCGAGCGCTTGCGAGAGCGCGCGCCGTTCGGCCGCCTCTCCTGGCTGGGCGTCGAGGCGCTGGATTCGGGCCGGGAGCTTCGCGTCCGCTTCCGCTCCCCCCGCGGAGAGACGGCCGAGCTCTCGCTGGTCGATGGACCCGCGGGAGTGCGCGGCGGGTACCGGGTCGAGGACGACCCGAGTCGCGCCTCCGACGAGCTTCGCGACGGCTTGGCTGCGATCCTGGACGCCCTCGGCCAGCTCGGGCGGTCAGGCGTCGTGGCGGGCGAACAGCGCCGAGCGAAATCCCTCGCCGTCGTCGGAGATCAGTAGCGCGCGCTCGCGATCGACGCGGAGCGAGCGAACGTGGTCCGCCGGTCGCAGGTAGGGCGCGCTGACGCCCGCGCTCGGCGCGACGACTTCCACCGCGGAGCGCACCTCGAGCTCGTCCCCTCCGGTCACGTCGAACGCAAAGCAGCGACCGCGCTCGTCGATGGCGTGCAGCCGCCGCGCGAGTGCGAGCCAGCGCTGGGAGAACCCGGGGTTCTCCTGCTCGAGCCGCGCGAGCAGCGCCTCGCCCAGCTCGAGGGTCGCCGGGCAGCGCGCCGAGCAGGGCGCGTGGGACACGAGCGCCAGGCCTCCGTTCAGGAACAACGAGTGAACGGGGACCGGCTCGGCATGACGCGGGAGGACGTCGGCGAACAGCGAGAGGTCGTCGCGACGCCGGATGCGAACGAAGGACTCGACGCAGCACGCGGGATAGCCGAGCAGCGCGCCGATCTCGCGACGCCGTTCGGCGAGCTCGTGGGCGTTCTTGCCGTCGCCCGAGAGCAGCTCGACCGCGCGCGTGAGCACGGCGGCGTCGCGGGCGGCGACCAGATCGCGGCCCCGCGCCTGGACCAGGAAGCCGCGCGACTCGAGCCAGGCTCGATCGAGGCGCGCTTCCTCGTCACTCCGCCCTTCGCGGAAGATCGCGCGCCGGAGGCCGAGCTCGAGACCGGCGCTCTCGGCGTCGAAGGGCCAGATCGAGCGCGGTTCGGGCCGACCCGAGCGGAGGCTCAGCGGCCAGCGTGGAACGCTCTGGCCATGCAGCAGGCGCCGATGAAGCTCGACGCGGGCTGCTCCGCCGAGGGCGTTGCGGAGCGCCGTCGCCGGATCGGCGGCGCTCGCCGCGGCAAGGCGCTGGCGGAGGCCCGGCAGGAGCTCGCGGAGAGCCGGACCGAGCTCGAGATCCAGGTGCGAGAGCGCGTGACCAGGAGCGCGGGCCAGCGCGGGCTTGCTCCCGTCGGGATCGGGCTCCAGCAAGAAGAGCGCGCGCTCGTTCGAGAGCAAGACCTCGAACAGCAGGGAGTCGTCTCCGGCTTCACGAGCTTCGGTCGTCGGCATCGCGGGCTCGGCCGCGGCCCAGAGGCTCATGTAGTCGTCGGCGAGTCGGACCCGAAAGGCGTCGCCGATCAGAAACTCGTTCTGGATCTTGGTCGCCGTCTCGTCGTCGGCCACGACCTCGCCGCCGTACCAGTTCTGGTACGCCTGCTCCACCCGCGCGAACGTCGCGCGCTGCTGTCGTTGCCAGGCGTCGCGCACCGGCTCAGTCCAGCCCTCGGAGAGCAGCAGCTCGGCGAGCTGAGTCGCGTGGCTCGCCGCCACGCCGGTTCCGACGGAGTAGACCGGATCGCCGAAGAACGCGGCGTCCCCCAAGAGCGCCCAGCCCTCACCGGCGTACTCGGTCGCTGCCTGCGCGAAGCGTTGGCGCTGATGAAACACGGAGAACGACCCGGTGTGGTCGAAGGGGCGGAGCCGCGCCACGTATTGCGGTCCCAGCGTCCGGCGCGTGAGCTCCCGGTAGTGCTCCTCGGTCACCGGGCCCTTGCGCGACACGACGCCGAAGCTCAGCCGCTTGCCGCCGAAGAGCGGGATCTGCCAGGACCAGATCCCCTCCTCGATCGCCGTGAGCAGGGTGACGTGCGACGGGTCCCAAGCGTCTCGCTCACCGCCGGGCACGAGCCCGCGCGCCACGCCGTCGTAACGCCTGTACTCGCGCTCGCCGCTCCGTAGCCACGCGAAGAACTTCTCCCGCTCGACGCGCTCGACGTCGTAGTAGCCCCAGCCGGCCCAGATCGGCCAGAGCTCGCGCACCACGCCGAGCGCACGCGCCACGAACATCGCCGGCCCCGAGCAGTCGATGACCAGACCCCCGACCCGATAGCGCCGCTCCGTCGTGGTGACGACCCGGGCGTCGAAATCGACGGCGACCACGCGTTCCCTGCGCACCGGAGTCTTCAGAAAGTCACGCTGGGCGCGCTCGAGCTCGGCGCGCTCGACGTGCACCGCGAGCGCCCGCTCGACCGGGACAGCGTCGTCGAGGATGGGAAAATAACTGGCGCTCTTCGCCGTCACGAACAGCGTGCCGGTCTTGGGGCAGGCCGACGGCAGCGCACGGACGCGCTCGAGCATGGGTCGGAGCGCCGGGTGCTGGAAGTGCTGCGGGATGATCGACTCGCCGATCTTGTAGCGCTCCGGGTGCGGGTCGAGCACGACCGCGCGCTCTCCCAGGAAGTGCGCCACCGTCATCCCGGCGACACCCGCGCCGATCACCAGGTGCTCGACGCCCTCGGGTTCGGTCATGTCGACACCATCCGATCGAAGCGCCGCGCGCCCGCCGAGAGCGGCGCGGCACGGAGCGAGAGATCGGCCGCCGTGCAGGCTCGCTCGAGCCGGACCAGTGCGGCAGCGGCAGCGGCGAGCCGGTCGAGCCCGACGGCGTCGATCGCGGGCTCCACTCGCAGGCGCAGCACGCCGAGGCTGCCGGCGACCGCGGCGAACGCCTCGAGGCGATCGAGGATGCGCGCGTCGAGTCGCACGCGGAGCTCGACCTCGACGCCGAGCTCCTGCGCCCGCCCGATCCCCGCGGTCGCTTGGGCGAAGCCGCCTGGATCCTGCGAGATCGCGTCCGCGCTCTCGGCGTCGGGGCCGAACAGCTTGACGCTCGCGAAGCGGAGCCCCGCCTTCACGAGCCGCGCGCTGAACGGCGCGTGGCTCAGGCGCCGGCCGTTCGTCACCAGACCGACGGCTCGCCCGTCGTCGCCGCGGGCGGCATCGATGGCGCGGTCGATCGCCGAGAACAGCGTCGGCTCCCGCCCCGCGAGCACGATCGGTCGCTCGGACTCCCGGGCCGCCGCGATGCGCTCGAACACCAGCGCGTCATCCAGAAACGAGTCTCGGTTCGGGCAGTGAGCGCAGCCGTCGTTACACGCGCCGCCGAAGAGCACCACGCTCGCCGCGAGCTCTCGAGCTCGCTCTCGCGTCGAGCGCGGATGCTCGGGGCCCGCGAGGCGGACGAGCTCTCGGTCCAAGCGTTCGACACCCGAGAGCGTCTCGGCGACGAGACCCGGCTCGTAGGCCCTTGCTTTGGCGAAGTCGAGGGCGGCCGCGAGCTGGGCGACCTCCGTCTCCGAGCCCAGGCGCGCCCGCAGGCGCTGGCTGAGCTCCCAGGCCAGGCGCGTGCGCGGATCCAGGAACCGCCACGGCTGCTCCTTCGAGTATCCCTTCTTCTGGGCTGCGCCCTCGTCCCCGGGGTCCCAGTCCTCGACGACCGCGCCGTCCCGCGCGGCGGCGTGCGCGATGGGCAGATCCGGGTACAGGCGCAGGCGATTGTGACCGAGGTCGTCGAAGAGCTCGCCGAGGCCAAACTCGCGGATGTTCGCCACCGACTCGGCGACGTTCTCCACGCGCGTCCACGGATTCCAGAGCACGAGGCTGTGTCCCTTGGTACGGGCGTAGTCGAACGCCGCGGGGTGCTCGGTGTGCAGGCGGCGCATGCTCTCGACCGCTCGGACGAGCTCGGCGACCGTCGCTCCTTTGTTGTAGCGCCGGAGCTCCTCGTCGGAGAAGGCCTCGAACCCAGACAGATACAGCTCGAGCACCTGACCGCTCTGCTCGGCCTCGAGCACCGCGCGCTCGAGCTTGTCGAGCTCGCGCACGAACGCGTCGGCTCGCGCAGGGAACAGCCAGCGCGCGCCGCCGAGACCCGCCTCCGCCGCGCGCACGATCAGGCTCTGGAGGTAGCGCACGGGGTGCTGATCCGAGATCACGAACGTCCGCACGTCGGTCCGCTCCCAGAAGTAGCGCGCCTGCGTCACGAGCTCGGCGATCACTTCGTCGTCGGGCCGAGCCTGGTAGTCGCCCCCGGCGTGGCAGAACGCGCATCCCAGGCGAGAGAGCCCGCCGACCTGGGCCAAGGGCAGCCCGCGGTAGTGCGGGTCGTCGAGCGGATCTAGGGCGAAGGGGCAGCCGGAATTTCCGAAGATCACCCGATGCGTGATGCGAGGCGGAGTCCCGGTGCAGAGTGTCTCCGCGTCCAGCGCCGGTTCGAACGGAGCGGGCAACGGCCGGCGTTCGAGGGGTGGCCCGTGCTCCACCCGCCCCGCGAGGTTGCGCATGACGCCGGGCACCGTGAGCGGGTCCGCGTTCGTGGCGAGCGCCCGCAGGAGCTCGCCGAAGCTCCACACCAGATCGCCGGCGCCGGGCGAGCGACGCGTGCGTCCCGAGGGCGTGGTGCCGGCGAAGAGCCCGAGGCAGAGATCGATCCCGGGGACCAGATCGGCGTCGCCCCACGACACCATCAGGCTCTGGCCGCCGGCCCGCTCACGCGTGAAATCCACGATCGGCGCCGGATCGAACAAGCGCTCGACGACGACGAGATCCGGGCTCTGCTCGCGGAGCCAGCCGGCGAGGGACTCGCGGGCGAGGGTCGGACGCGCCGGATCGTAGTAGACGCGCACCAGGGCGGCGTCGTGCCCCGCGCGCCGCGCTTCGGTCGTGGCGAGCTCCATCAACGTGTCGGGGAAGTACCCCTCGCGCGCGTCGCCGTACGGCAGCACCAGCGCCACCCGGAGCCGTCTCATGACAGGGCCAAGCCTTGCACGTCGCGGGAGCGCCTTCTACGGTTGCCCGAGAGCCGAGCGGAATGCAGCCGAACCGAGTCATCTGGGTCCTGACCTCGGCCTGCCCGAGCCGCTGCTCGTATTGCGACATCGAGAGCCAGCAGAAGCTCTCGGAGCTGGCCGCGGACGAGGTCGCGCGGGTGGCCTCCGAGATCCGCGCTGCCGGCTTTCGGGAGGTGATCTTCGTCGGTGGCGAGCCCTTGCTGTCGCCAGCGCTGCCGGCGGCGCTCGCGGCGCTCGGCCCCTCGATCGACAAGGCGGTGTTCAGCGGCGGGATCCCGGGAGATCCCCTGCGCTGGATCGAGCCGCTCAGGGGCGCGGATCGACTCGTCGTCTCGATCGATGCGGCCGACGCGACCGAGAACGATCGGGTGCGGGGGCGCGAGGGCATCACCCGAGCGTTGCTCGCGCTGCTCGACGCCGCGAGAGAGCAGCTCCCGAGGTTGTACTGGTCTTCGAACACGGTGGTCTCGAAGCACAACGTCGGCCGCGTCGCCGAGGTGTGGGAGCTCCTCCGCGAGAGGAAGCCCACCGGCTTCGCGCTCACGCTGGCGGGGGACAACTTCGAGGGGAGCCCTTTGGCGCACCTGGCATCGAAGACCTGGCTCGAGAAGCTGTACTTCGAGATCGTCCCACCGCTCGCGCGAAGCGTGCGCGCCGCGCGGGCGGACTTCGTGATGCTGCCGGTGCCGCTGCCGCTGCTCGAGGCGGGCGTGCCGCCGGAGCGCTGGGACGAGGCAGCCGTCGTGAGCTCGGAAGCCGTCCGCGCCGAGCTCGCGCGCTTCTCGCGCGGAGAGCACAATCGCTCGTTCGTGGAGCGCCACGGCTGCCCGCTGGTCGGGCGCGATCTGACCGTCGGAGTCGCGGGCGACGTCCATCCGTGCAGTCAGGCTCCGATCATCAAGCGCGAATTCGCGCTCGGTAACGTGCGCGAGCGCTCGCTCGCGAGCTTGCTCGGTGGCCCCGAGCTCGCGGAGTTCGCGCGCGGCTTGCCCCACGCGCCTTGCACGCGCTGCTGGGCTCCGTCCAACGTGCCTCGGCCGGTGCTCCGGGGGCTGTTTCCGAGGCTGCCCGCGTGAGCGCCGAGCTCCGTGCCCGACTCGAACGCGTGCGAGCGGCCATCCGGCGCTCGCCGGATCCGCTGGCCGATCCGCTGGCGCTCGACTTCGAGCCGCGCTCCGGGCGCTGGCAGCGCGAGAACTGGCAGCGCTTCGTCACGGCGGCCCGCGAAGGGCGCGTCCACGATCGGGTGGTGCTCTACGTTCACCTGCCCTTCTGCGCGAAGATCTGCTCGTACTGCCTGCTCTCCGCCCAGCGACCGGAGAGCAAGCAGTCCTTGGCCCGCTACGTGGAGGCGGTCGTGCGCGAGCTCCGGCGTCATGGCGAGCTGTTCGAGGGCGTTCCCATCGCCGCGCTCCACGTGGGCGGCGGAACCCCGACGCTGCTCTCCGCGCCCGATCTCGATCGCATCCTGGGCGAGGCCGAGCGCGCCTTCGCGCGCACGCCGGATTTCGTCGCCGACATCGAGGCGCACCCGACGACCACCACGGAGGAGAAGCTCGCGGTCGCGGCGAGGCGCGGGATCCGCCGGGTGAGCTTCGGGGTCGAGAGCTTCACTCCGCGGGTGCTCGAGTTGGTGAACCGCAGCGATCAGACGCGCGAGCGGCTGGTGTCCGCGGTGGAGAGCGCGAAGCGCGCGGGCCTGTCCGTGAACCTGGACCTGCTCGCGGGGCTCCCCGGCGAGACCCTGGAGTCCTTCGAAGAGTCGCTGAGGCTCGCCCTCGCCCTCGGCGCCGACGCGCTCAGCGTGAATCGCTACCTGAGCGAGGGCTCGCCGCTCGCCGACGCCGGCTACGTCCCAGGTGACGATGCGATCGTGCTCGCCAGCGCCATGCTCGCGCGCGCCGACGAGATCATCCGCGCCGAGGCACTCCCGCTGTATCCGCTGCCCGGGCCGGAGCCTCCGCTCTGGGGCACGCAGTATCTGTTCGTGCACGAGGGCGAGCGCGGGTACTCCCAACAAGACATGATCGATCCCGGCTCCGTCCTGGCGATCGGGCACGGCGGGATGGGCCGGATCCACGCCGGCTATCACTTCATCGCCGCCGGCGACGTGGGAAGCTACACCAGCGCCGTCCTCGCCGGCGAAGCGCCGGACGTCCTGGCTTGCTCGAGTGACCTCCGCTTCGAGATGGCTTTCTTCGCGACCGAGCGCGCCAGCCGCGGCGGCCTCGACGACGCGAGCTTCCGCAGCATCTTCCGGCGTGGCCTCGGCTCGGTGTTCGGGGCAGAGCTCGCGTTCCTCTCGTCCGAGGGGCTGTTGCAGGAGCGCGACGGCTCGTATCGAAAGCCCTCGCGGCGCGACTTCGACTCGACGCACTTGCTGGCGTTTCTCGCGGATCGACGCGCAGCCCCTGGCGGCGTGCAACCGCGCGAGCCGTCGGCCGACGAGTACTCACGCGTCGGTGCCGAGCTTCCGCCTGCCCTGATCTGGTGCCGGCTGGCGATGCGCGCGGCCCGCGCGGCCCGCCGGGGGAAGGCTCCTTGAAGATCTTGGGACGCCCGTGAGTGCGAAACGCGCCTCGCTGGGGTATGCTCGCCGTAGATGAGCAGGTTGGAAGAGCAGCAGCTGAGCCCCGAGCAGCGCGCCCTCGCGGCGCAGCTCGAGCCGCTGTGGCGCCGCGCGTACGCCATCGTGGCACGCCACCCGGAGCTCGATGCCAGCGACGTGTTTCACACGCTCGTGAACCTGAGTCGCACTCCCTCGGAGCGGCTGCGCAGAGGTCTCCTTCATGGTCGCGCTGGCACTCTCCCCCGCTGAGAGGAAGCTACTCGAGGAGCTCAACCGACTCGGGGTGCGCTATCTGGTCGTCGGCATGAGCGCGGCGCTCTTGCAGGGGGCCCGGGGAATGACCGAGGACATCGACTTGTGGTTCGAGCGTACGGACGACCCGCGCATCGGCGAGGCCGTGCGGACGGCAGGAGGCGTGTGGATCTCGGGCAACTTCGGCATGATGCCACCGACGATAGGCGGCGGCGAGCTCGAGGACCGCTTCGACGTCGTCACCCATTGCCACGGCCTCGGAGACTTCGGCGTCGAGCTGGACTCGGCGGTCGAGGTGGAAGTGGACGGGGTCGTGCTGAAAGTCCTTCCGCTCGAGCGAATCATCGCGAGCAAGCGCGCCGCAAACCGCGAGAAGGACCGGATCGCGCTGCCGGCCCTCGAGACTGCGCTTGCCGTGATCGCCGACGATGAGGGCGATCCGAAGTGAGTCGCGTACACTCCAGTGGAGACGATCGCGCGAAAGCGCGGCCTCTCGAACGCGACGAGGCTCGACGGAACGCGGCTAGTTCCGTGGAGTTATCGGTCCTGCGACAGTGATCAGAACGCGGCGCAAATCCAGGATCGTTTCCACTCCCCAGCAGCCTGCGAAGACGGCGGAGAGAATGACCGCCAGCGTCAGGGTCCGCGAGCCCACCCTCACCCCGTGAACGTAAACCTCTCCCCCTCGAGCCCCACCTTGATGCTCGTGCCCCCCGCGTATTTGTTGCCGAGCAGCGCCTCCGCCAGCGGATCTTGCACCTGCTTCAAGATCGCGCGGCGGAGCGGGCGCGCGCCCAGGGCCGGCTCGTAGCCGAGATCGACCAGGCGGAGCTTCGCCTCTTCGCTGAGCTCGAGCTTCACCTGGCGGTCGGAGAGGAGCTTGTCCAGGCGGCGCAGTTGGATGTCCACGATCTTGCGCAGATCGACCTTGGTCAGGGAGCGGAACACGACCACGTCGTCGATGCGGTTCAGGAACTCGGGGCGGAAGTTGTGTTGCCCCGCCCTCGTCGCCGCTTCGCGGCGCCGGTCCCCCCCTTATGCGGCAGCGCGCGCCGGTTGAAGTTGTGCCAAGACCATGGCGCCCTGCCGGTGGCGCGCGCTGCGCGCATGGAGGGGACGCGTCGCTTCTCGACTGTATCGCCCCCGCAGATGACAGCGCTGGTGATCTGGCGCGGCGAGCGTGCCGCCCGCCGTGGTGCAACCCCTGTGCCCTTGAGGTTTCTGCAGTCCTTCGGGTGCGTTCGCGCTATGCTCAGCCAAGAGGGAACTGCCGTGCGTGATTCCGGCATCTTTGTGGTCAGCGACGCTGCGGCCGCGGTGATGCTGAGTGGACTCCTATCAGCCGTGTCTTGCGGGGGTGACGACAGCGGGCGTGGCATTGGGGGCGCGAACGATAGCGGCGCAAGCACTGGCGGTGTTGCCGCTGGCGGCGGGGGGGGCAACGGCGGCGCAAACACTGGCGGCGCAAGTGCCGGCGGTACCGGTGGCACTAGTCGTGGCACAGGGGGCGACGCCACGGGGGGAAGCGGCAACGCTGGCGACGCGAGCGTCGGCGGCGCTGGCGCCGGGGGGCGGGACCTGCAACCCTGAGTCATGCCCGTTGCCCATCCCCACTCCACCAACCGTCAAGTGTTGCTTCAGTCCCAGCGGTCCATGCGGCTACGACTTCGGCCAGGGCGCTGGCTGCCAGGTTCCCTTTGTCGGAGACATGTAGCTACTTCGTCACCAGAACAACCTTTCTCCAGAAGCTCTGGTGCGTAGCCTGCGCATGCGGCCACGTGATCAGCCCGCGCACACGCGCGGAAGACTGCGGCGGCCCGGCTCTCACGGGGAGACGGCATCCGCCGGCAGTCCAGCAGCCGCGCTTTGAAGCGCGTGCGCGTTCTCGACCGGTACCCCCCGTCCGCCAAAGCCCGCGACCAAGACGTCTCTGGGCAGCTGGTCTCGCTTGCCGACCACGAGCACGCCTAAGTCTATGCAGTCCGGCCAGCGCGTCGGCAAGAGCGGGTCGTTTGCCAGGTGGAGCTTTCGAGACAAGCCGAGAGCCGAGCAACGGCTGTCCAGAGACGGTGAGTGCGGCCCAGCCGCTCCGGGTGAACGGCGTCCGCTGGCCTCGACCCCGCCTGCGCGATTGCACCCCGTCAACCGACCTCCACCTTTGCGCCATCACGAGCGCGGACAGTCGGGCCTTGCAGCCTGCGCAACCTCAAGAACGTCAGGGGCCACGAACACGTGTGCCTTTGACTGAACCGCCCCCTCATAGTCGCATGGGGGTATGCGTCGCTTCTCGCCCGCACCAGCGCGTGGACTTCTCGCGCAGCGCTAATCGCCCTCCCAGACTTGTATGCATCTGCCGTCCACCTCGAGTCCGTCGATGGGGCAGAAGTCCGCGCAGAACGTCACGTCATACCCGGAGTAGAAGAACTGGCCGCAGGGGGTCCAGCCGCCGTACCAGCGATCGATGCACTTCCTCCCTGGACCACAGCTCGCGTGCGCCCCGCAGTGCTTGGGCGTGACACAGCCGGGGCCGACATCGCTCTGCTGACCGAGCCAAACGCATTCGATGCGCGCGCAGCACGGCGCCTTCTCCTCGAAGACGGCGCAGGGGTCTTCCTCGACGGCGGGGTCGCGCTCGGTTTCTCCCCAGCAGCCTGCGAAGACGGCGGAGAGAATGACCGCCAGCGTCAGGGTCCGCGAGCCCACCCTCACCCCGTGAACGTGAACTTCTCCCCGTCGAGCCCCACCTTGATGCTCGTGCCCTCCGCGTACTTGTTGCCGAGCAAGGACTCCGCCAGGGGATCCTGCACCTGCTTCAAGATCGCTCTCCGCAAGGGACGCGCTCCGAGCGCCGGCTCGTAGCCGAGATCGACCAGGCGGAGCTTCGCCTCTTCGCTGAGCTCGAGCTTCACCTGGCGGTCGGAGAGGAGCTTGTCCAGGCGGCGCAGTTGGATGTCCACGATCTTGCGCAGATCGACCTTGGTCAGGGAGCGGAACACGACCACGTCGTCGATGCGGTTCAGGAACTCGGGGCGGAAGAACTCGCCGAGCTGGCCGACCAGCACGTCGCGCAGGGCCTCGCGGCCGTCTTCGGACTCGAACAGCTTGGGATCGGTCTCCAGGATGCGCTGCGAGCCGATGTTGCTGGTCATGATCACGACCGTGTTCGAGAAGTCGGCGCTGCGGCCGCGGCCGTCGGTGAGGCGGCCGTCGTCGAGCACTTGCAGGAGCAGGTTGAACACGTCCTGGTGGGCTTTTTCGACCTCGTCGAAGAGCAGGACGGAGTAGGGGCGGCGGCGCACTGCCTCGGTGAGGAAGCCGCCTTGCTCGCTGTCCGCGTAGCCGGGGGGCGCGCCGATCAGGCGCTGGGCCATGTGGCGCTCCATGAACTCGCTCATGTCCAGGCGGGTGAGGGCGGCCTCGTCGTCGAAGAGGAACTCGGCCAGGGCCTTGCCGAGCTCCGTCTTGCCGACGCCGCTCGGGCCGAGGAAAAGGAAGCTGCCGATGGGCTTGCCCGGATCTCGCAGGCCGACGCGGCCGCGGCGCACCGCGCGGGCGATGGCCTTCACGGCTTCGTCCTGGCCGACGACGCGCTGCTCGAGGCGGGTCTCCATCTTCAAGAGCTTGTCGGCCTCGCCCTCCAGCATCTTCGCCACCGGGATGCCGGTCCAGATGGCGAGCGTCGCGGCCACGTCGCCTTCGGTGACCAGACGCGAGCCCTCTTCGAGCACGCCGGCGCTGCGCGCGGCGTCCTCGGCGGCGCGGTGGCGCTTCTCCAGCTCAGGGAGCGTGACGTGCTCCAGCTCGCCCAGCTTGGCGAACTCCTTCTTGGCGCGGGCTTCTTCCAGCGCGGCGCGCGCCGAGTCGAGCTCGTTCTTCAGCGCGCGCACCGCGGCCACGGCGCCCCGTCGCGACTCGAGCTTGCTCTTCATCTCCGTGACCTTCGGCTCGAGCTGGGCGAGCTCTGCCGCGAGCTTGTCGCGGGTGGCGCGGGTCGCCGCGTCCTCCGTGCGCTCCAGCGAGTGCAGCTGGGCCTTCAGCGACTCCGCGCGGCGCATCGCCGCGTCCACGGGGGCGGGGATGCCGTCGGTCTCGACGCGCTTGGCGGCGGCGGTCTCGTCGAGCAGGTCGATGGCGCTGTCGGGCAGGAAGCGATCCTGGAGGTAACGCTTGGCCAGGCGCACCGCGGAGCCGATGGCGCCTTCGCTGATCTCCACCTGGTGGCGGTCCTCGTAGCGACTGGTGACGCCGCGCAGGATCTCGATGGCGCCGTCCACGCTGGGCTCGTCGATTGGCAGCGTGGTGAACGCTCGGAGGACGGTGGGGTCCTTGTCGGCGATCTTGCGCAGGCCCTCCGGCGTGGTGGTGGCGAGCATGCGGATTTCCCCGCGCGCGAGCGGGGATTTCAGGAAGTCGCCGACGGCGGTGCCGGCGGGCCCTTGGCCGAAGAGCTGGTCCATCCCGCGGGCGACCAGCACCGGCTGTCCGCGTTTGTCGTCGGCCAGCGAGGCGAGCAGGCCGCGCATGCGCTCGTCCACGTCGCTGCGCAGCCGCGTGCCCGCGACCAGGGCGGCCGCGTCGATCTCCAAGAGGCGCACGCCCGCCAGCGTGGTCGGCACGTCGCCGTCCGCGATGCGCTGTGCGAGACCCGAGATCACCGCGCCCTTGCCCACACCGGGCTCGCCGACGAGCAGCGTGTTGTTCTTCTGCCGCCGCTCCAGGATCGTGGTCAGTCGGCGGACCTCGCCGTCGCGGCCGATCACCGGATCCAGACGTCCCGCCCGGGCGTCCTCGACCCAGTCGTGGGTGAACTGCTCGGCGGACGCGGCTCCGGTCGCCGGCTTGCGCGGGCTCGACCTCGGCACCGAGCGCAACGCGGAGAGGTGACCTCGAAGCGAGCCCGGCGCGATGCCCATCGCTCCCAGGATCTCGCCGGCGGGTCCGCGGATCTCCTGCGACAAAGCGTTCAGCAGGTGCTCGAGCGCCACGCTGCCGCTGCGCTCGCGCTCCGCCTCGCGCCCCGCGCGCTCCAAGAGGTCGAGCATCGACGCCGACAGGTAGGCCGGCTCTTTGCTGCTCGGCAGCTGCCCGAGCGCGCGCTCGCACGCGGACTGTAGCTCGACCACGTCCACGTTCGCGGAGCGGAAGACCGCCACCACGCCCGGCTCGCGCTCGAGCATCCGCACGAGCAGGTGCAGGGGCAGCACCTCGGGGTGCTTGCGCTCGTCGGCGATGGCTTGGGCTCCCGCGACGAGCCCCTTGGCGTCGGGCGCGTAGCGTTCCAGGGAGAGAGTGGTCGTTTCCGAGCTCGGCATGGCCGGCCGAACTTATCGCGACCTGGGCAGGACGGGGAGAGCGCCGTAGGCTTGGGGAAGAGAATGGCCGCCCGGGTCGTCATGTACCGCACGAAGTTCTGCGGGTACTGCATGCTGGCCAAGCGCCTCCTGGTGAAGAAGGGTGTCCCGTTCGAGGAGATCGACGTCTCCGGGGACGCCGAACGGCGCGCCTGGCTGTTGCAGGTTACCGGTCTCCAGACGGTGCCCCAGATCTTCATCGGTGAGCGCCCCATCGGCGGGTACCTGGAGCTTCACCTGCTGGAGCGCGCCGGGAAGCTCGACGCCTTGCTCGCGGGGGAGTAACCGGAGAGGACGTGCCCACGCTCGGGGAGCTGCCGTATTGGTTCCAGGCCGCGACGGTCGTCGCGCTGGGGCTCGCCTTCGGCAGCTTCTTGAACGTCGTCATCTACCGGCTGCCGCGCGGAGAGAACCTGGCGTACCCGCCGTCGCGCTGCCCCCACTGCGGCAAGGCGATCCGAGCCTTCGACAACCTGCCCGTCTTCGGCTGGCTGCTGCTCCTGGGGAAGGCGCGCTGCTGCGGCGCGCGCATCTCGCCGCGCTACCCGCTGGTCGAGGCGCTGGGCGGGCTCGCGGCCTGGGCGGTCTTCGAGGTGCGCGTCGCCACGCTGCCGCCGGAGACGCTCTGGTGGAAGGCGCTCGTCTTGTTCCTGCCTTACTTTGCGCTGGCGCTCGGGCTCCTGGCCGCGGCGTTCATCGACCTCGAGTACATGATTCTGCCGGACGAAATCACGCTGGGCGGCACGCTGCTCGGCGTGCTCACCGTCCCGCTCCGGCAGGAGGTCACCTGGACCGAATCGCTGCTCGGCGCTGCCATTGGCTTCGTGATGATCTGGCTGCCGTTCGACGTGCTCTACAAGAAGCTCCGCGGCAGGGCCGGCATGGGCATCGGTGACGCGAAGCTCACCATGCTCGCGGGAGCGTGGTTCGGCTGGCCCGGGGCCGTGTTCGCCCTCCTGGCCGGTGCGGTGCAGGGCACCATCGCAGCCGTCGTCGTGTTCGTCACGCAGGGCAAGATCGAGGAGCCGGCGGCGGTGAAGCTCGAGCGCGAGGAGCTCCTGCGCGCCATCGAGGAGGCCGAGACGGACGAGGAGCGCCGGGAGCTGGAGGAGGAGCTCGCCGCGGATCCGATCGGCGAAGAGGCAGAGGAAGGCCTGGGCCAGTCGCGGCTGCCTTTCGGCCCGTTCTTGGTGCTGGCGACGCTGGAGTTCATGTTGTTCGGCAAGGTCATCGTCGAGACCTACCTGGGGTATTTCTGGGTGATGTGATGGCGCGCCGCTCGCTGACGTTGCTCGGGCTCTTGGGGCTCGCCTGCAGCTCGGGCATTCCGGGACCGCCCACCGGTCCGCACCCTGGCAACGCGGCCCTCATCGTGAGCGTCGAGTACCCACCGCCGCCCGCGGTCGCGGAGGTGGTGCCGGAGCGGCCGGACAACGAGGACTGCGTCTGGCTCGACGGTCACTGGGACTGGGTCGCGGGGCGCTGGGAGTGGCAGAGCGGCGCCTGGGTCGTACCGCCGAAGGGCTGCTACTACCGTCCGGTCAGCATGTCGTGGCCCCAAGCCGGCGCGCTGCAAGTGTTGCGCGCGTACTGGTACCCGAACAACGTGGACGAGCTCACGCCGGAGAAGGCGCAGCGCGCGTGCGCCGAGCCGGTGAGCTGCGGGCGGCCGGCGCAGAAGTACAAGCCGGGCGGCGCCGCGGCTCAGTGAAGCTCGGCGCACGTCGCCTGACTGGCAAGGCTTTTGAGTGTATGGTCCCGCGTCCCATGAGCGCCCACGTGTTTCGCGAGTACGACATTCGCGGGGTCGCCGACCGTGACCTGACCGACGACCTGGTCCGGAAGATCGGCCGCGGTCTCGCCAAGATGCTCCGCCCTGCGACGAAGGCCCACCCGCGTGTCGTGGTGTGCCGCGACTGCCGGCGCTCCGGACCGCGGCTGTTCGAGGCGCTGGTGCACGGCCTCATCGAGGCCGGCGCGGAGGTGGTGGACGTGGGCGTCGGGCCGACGCCGCTGATGTACTTCGGGGTTCACCACCTCGACGCCGACGGCGGCGTGATGATCACGGGGAGCCACAACCCCGGCGACGAGAACGGCTTCAAGATCATGAAGGGCAAGGCGTCGTTCTTCGGCGCCGACCTCCAGAAGCTCGCCGAATACGTCGAGAGCTCGAGCGAGCCGCTCGGGCCTCGGGGCTCGCTCGAGAGCTGCCCCATCGAGGAGGCCTACCTGGACGAGCTGCGCAAGCGCGTCCGCCTGGCGCGGAAAGAGATGACCGTGGTGATCGACGCCGGCAACGGCGCCGCCGGACCGCTCGGGGTTCGGGCGCTGCGCGACACCGGGCTCTCGCCGGTGGCGCTCTACTGCGACATGAACGGCTCGTTCCCCAACCACCACCCGGACCCCACGGTGCCGAAGAACCTGGAGGTTCTGATCGCCACGGTGAAGGAGAAGGGGGCGCGCGTCGGCATCGCCTGGGACGGCGACGGCGACCGCATGGGCGTCGTGGACGCGAGCGGCGAGATCGTCTGGGGCGATCGCCTGCTGGCGCTGTTCGCCCGGGACATCCTGCGCGAGCGCAAGGGCGCGACGGTCATCGGCGAGGTGAAGTGCTCGCAGTCCACCTACGACGACATCGCCAAGCACGGCGGCAAGCCCATCATGTGGAAGACGGGGCACTCGCTGATCAAGACCAAGATGAAGGAGGAGTCGGCCGTGCTGGCCGGCGAGATGAGCGGGCACTTCTTCTTCGCCGATCGCTACTTCGGCTACGACGACGGCATCTACGCCGCG
Source organism: Polyangiaceae bacterium (assembly GCA_015075635.1). Classification (NCBI taxonomy): domain Bacteria; kingdom Pseudomonadati; phylum Myxococcota; order Polyangiales; family Polyangiaceae; species Polyangiaceae bacterium. The sequence continues at coordinate 48,992 of JABTUA010000004.1, read as the reverse complement.
CTCCGGCTGCTCGAGATCCTGTCGCGCGGCGACAAGACCGTGGTCGAGCTGCTCGCCGACTTGCCCCAGGGCGTCAGCACCCCGGAGATCCGTGTGGACTGCCCCGACGCCTTGAAGTTCGACGTCGTCGCCGGCGTCAAGGAGCGCCTGCGCGGCAAGGGTGAGCTCACCGAGATCGACGGCGCGCGCATCACCTACGCGGACGGCTCTTGGGGTCTGGTGCGGGCCTCGAACACGGGTCCCGTCATCGTGGTGCGCTTCGAAGCGCCGAGCGAGGCTCGGCTCGGCGAGGTGCGCGGCGAGGTCGAGGCCGCGCTGGACGAGTCGCGCCGGGAAGCGGAGAGCCGCCGCGCATGAGCGCAGCCACCGAGAGCCCGGCGACCGAAACCTGGACCATCGCCAAGGTGCTGGCCTGGGCCACCGAGGACTTCCGCGGCCGCAACATCGAGAGCGCGCGCCTGGACGCGGAGCTCCTGCTCTCGGAGGCGCTGCGGCTCGACCGCATCCGGCTCATCGTCGAGAGCCAGCGCCCGCTCTCGCCGGGCGAGCTCGGCAGCTTTCGCGAGCTGATCAAGCGGCGCCGGCTGGGCGAGCCCATCGCCTACATCCTCGGGCGTCGGGAGTTCTTCGGGCTGTCGTTCAAGGTGGACCAGCGTGTGCTCATCCCCCGGCCCGACACCGAAGCGCTGGTCGAGGTCGCGCTCGAGCGCACGCGCGCTCGCTACATGTTCGGCAACGCGCTCGACCTGTGTACCGGCTCGGGCTGCGTCGCGGTGAGCTTCGCCAAGCAGCGACCCACCTGGCGCGTCACGGCCACGGACGTGTCGGAGCCGGCGCTCGGGCTGGCGCTCGAAAACGCGCAGCGCCTGGGCGCCGTGTTCGGCATGCGCTTCCTCGCCGGCGATCTGTTCGCGCCGATCCCGGCGAGCGAGCGCTTCGATCTGATCACGGCCAACCCGCCCTACATCCCCGAGGCGGACGTCGCCAAGCTCGACGCCGGCATCCGCGACTTCGAGCCGAAGGTCGCGCTCTCCGCCGGGGCCGATGGCCTGGACGTCATCCGGCGCATCGTCGCGGAGGGAGTCTCGCGCCTGGTCCCCGGCGGCGTGCTCGCGCTGGAGGTCCAGTACGATCAGGCACCCCGCGTCCGGGAGCTGTTCGCGCGAGCCGGGCTCGTCGAGCTCGCGACGCGCCGGGATCTGGGCGGTCACGAGCGCGTGGTCAGCGGGGAGGTAGAGGGCTGACCACGCACTCGGCTCCGCCGGTCTTCACTTGTCGGGGAAGTCCGTCGTGTTGGCCAGGGCCTTGTACAAGTTCTTGAGGTCAGACGTCGCCTTGACGTCGCCGGGAGCCATGGCGGTGCCCTGGCCGAACTTGATCTTGAACCACGCCTCGTGAGGCTTGGCGCGCACGAACTGTCCCAACGTCATCGTGCCGCTCTCCAGCGTCACGGTCGCGCCGGTGGCGCCGTGGCAGTTCTGGCACTTCGTGCCGTACAGGGTCTTGCCGGCGACCGCGTCGCCGTCCTTGCCGATGTTGCTGAAGGTGAGGGTCGGCTTCATCAGGGTCCACACGCCAGCCACCATTTCGTAGTGCATCGGCGGGCCAGAGACCTGCAAGTCGTAGAGCGCGTTCGGCTCCACCCACTCTTCACGCATGAATTTCACGATGTTCCAGATCTGCCCCGCGTCGAGGAACGTGGAGAAGTCCGGGTGACGATTGTCGCTGCCCAGGTTCATGGGGCGACCCCAGCTGGCCTCGATCAGGTCGTACAGCTCTTGATAGGTGTTCGTGGCCACGGTGACGCGCAGGTTCACGTCGGAGACGTCGGGGCGGGTCGCCGTGCCGGTGCTGAGACCGGTTCGGTTCGCGTACGAGCCTGCGTTCCCGAGGCCGTCCCAACCGTGACAGGACTTGCAGCGCACGAACTCGGAACCGACGGTGAGGCTGTACTGGGCGAGGGTGCCCTTGCCGGCGCCGTTCGTGCCGAACCACTCGGAGAAGGCCGCTCCGCCCTTGATCCCGTCTGCGGCTGTGTAGGCCGCGGGCGCGGGTCCCGGCCAATCCTGGCCGGCATCGCCCGTGGCGCCTGGATCCCCGGGATCGCCCTTGGCGCCCGGATCGCCCTGGGCACCCGGATCGCCCGGATCCCCGGGGTCGCCTTTCGCTCCAGGGTTGCCCTGCGCGCCCGGATCTCCCTGTGCTCCTTTTGCCCCGGCGGCGCCGTCTTCACCGCTGCAACCCAGGAAGGCCGCGCCGACGAGGCAAAGCGCAAGCGTGCTCGAATATGTCTTCATGTCATCCACTCCTTCTCCCACCCGGGTCGATGGCCATGCAATGGCCGTTCCCTGCTCGAGGCCTCAACTCGCGCATAGAAAGCGCACATCCGGCGCTGAGGTCGCTTCAGGACGCGACAGTTGCGCGAAATGCTCAGCTCTGGACGCGACCGAGCAGGCGCAGGAGCCCGTCCAAGATGGTGAGCGGGTGCGGCGGGCAGCCCGGCACGTAAAGGTCCACGGGCACCGTGCCGTCCGCGCCGCCGTGCTGCGCGTCGCTCTCCAGGAACGGGCCGCCGCTGATGGCGCAGGCGCCCACGGCGATGACCAGCTTCGGATCCGGGAGCGCGGCGTAGGTCTTCTGGAGCGCCAGGCGCATGTTCTCGGTGACCGGACCGGTGATGAGCAGGCCGTCGGCGTGGCGCGGCGAGGCGACGAACTGGATGCCGAAGCGGCCCATGTCCCAGACGACGGTGCCGAGCACGTTGCAGTCGGCCTCACAGGCATTGCAGCCGCCCGCGCTGACCTGGCGGAGCTTGAGCGAGCGGCCGAAGAGCTGCATGAGCTCCCCCTCGAGCGCGTGCGCTCGCTCGAGCTCGGCGCCCGAGCGGAGCCGGAGGTGCTCGCGCCGTCGCACCGCAAGGCGCGCGTCCTTGGTCAGCTCGATGGCCCCGGTCGGGCACGCCCGCGTACACTCCGTGCAGAGCAGGCAGCGACCGAGATCCAGCGTGAGCTCTTCGCCTCGCGCGATGGCGACCGTCGGGCAAGAGTCGATGCACGCCTCGCAGCCTTCGGGGCACTTCGTCTGGTCGAGCACCGGCAGGCCGCGGAAGCGCGCCGGCTGCTCCACGGGCGGACCAGCCGGGTACTTCAGGGTCCGGTGCCCCTGACGAGCACGGGCGAGCAGCGCCTTGAGCACGACTAGCGTTCCTCCTGGCTCATAGATCATGCCCCGCGTAGGAGAGGTTGAAGCTCTTGTTGCACAGGGGGAAGTCCGAGATCTCCTGATCGCGCAGCGCCAGCGCGAGCGCGAACCAGTTGTGGAACGAGGGGTCGGTGATCTTGTAGCGAGCGAGGCGACCGCGCTCGTCGGTGAGCGCGACGTGGCAGAGCTCGCCGCGCCAGCCTTCGACCAGCGACACCACCAGCGAGCTCGGGGTGAGCTCCGTCACCGGGGCCGACGGTCGGGCCCGCGGCAGATCGTCGAGGCGGTCGCGGACGAAGTCGATGGAGTCCTCCATCTCGAGCCAGCGCACGAACGCCCGCGAGTAGACGTCGCCGCGCTCGGCGGTCGCGACGGGCAGCTGGAAGAAGCGATACGCGCCGCTCGGGTGGTCGTGGCGCACGTCCCGCGGCAGGCCCGAGGCCCGCGCTGCGACGCCCACCGCGCCGATCGACCGCATGGTGGCCTTGCCGACGACGCCGGTCTCCTCGAAGCGGGCCTGCGTGCCGGCGGACGCGAACAGGAGCTCGGCGGCGCCGCGCACGTCCCGCTCCGCGGCGTCGAGGCGGCGGCGGAGCTCGCTCACCAGCTCGTCGTCCAGATCGAACCCCACTCCACCGGGGCGGATCAGACCGCGGCCGAAGCGGCTGCCCGCGATGAGCGCGGTCATGTTCAGGAAGTCGCCGCGGAGCCGCCCGCAGAACGCCGCCGTGGGCTGGTAGGCCACGTCCCCGGCCAGCGCTCCCAGATCGCCGGTGTGATTGGCCAAGCGCTCGAGCTCGAGCCCGATGGCACGCACGACCTGGGCGCGCGGTGGTACGGCGACGCGCGCCAGCGCCTCCAGCGCCTGGCAGTAGGCCGTCGTGTGACCGACGGTCGTGTCGCCGGCGATTGTCTCCATCTGGGCCAGCGTCAGGCGGTGGGGGCCGCCCAGGGCGGCGCGCTCCACGCCGCGGTGCTGGTAGCCGAGGGAGATCTCGAGGTGCAGCACCTGCTCTCCGTGGCACTGGAGGCGGAAGTGCCCTGGCTCGATCACGCCCGCGTGCACGGGCCCGACCGCGACCTCATGCACCTCGTCGCCCGCCACTCGGTAGAAGTCGGCGTCGCCGGGCACGATGGGTTCGGCGGGATCGCGTCCCCAAGCGTCGTGACCCGGACGGAACGAGCGATGGAAGCGGATCGGCTTGAGGAACGGGTGCCCGACCGGCACGACGCCCCACTGCTCTGCGAGCTCGCGCTCGAACCAGTGCGCCTCGGGGCAGGCCAACGTGAGCGCGGGGTACCTGTCCGGGAGCGGCGCGCGGACCAGCCCGAGCTCGGCGTCGTCGTCGTGAGCGATCACGGCGTAGAGCTCCAGTCCTTCGCCCGTCTGCGCTCCGAAGAGGCTCGCGAGCCTGGCCCCGGAGGCCGTCAGCTCGGCCGCCAGCTCCTGGAACGGCACTCGAGGGATCTCCGCGAGCGCCACCGAGGCGGCATTCCTGGCTCGCTTCGCGCTCATCCCGCACCCGTGAGCGCGCGCGACGCGGCTCCGATCAGCTCCGAGAACGGCCGCGGCAGCGCCACCCCGAGCACGACGAGCAGCCCCAGCGCCAGCGCAGGGGCCAAGGTGGTCCCGGCTCGATCGCGGAAGCGCGGCGTGCGCTCCGAGCTCGCGCGGTAGGCGACGTCGAGCACGGTGGCCGCCATGCCCGCGAACACGGCCGCGAGCAGGAGCAGGAACGCGCTGCCCACGAACCAGCGGCCGCCACCGAGGCTGGCACGGGCCACGCCGAACAGGCTCACGAACGGACCGAAGGGCGGTGCGCCGGTGGCGGCCAGGAAACCCAAGACGAACAGCACGGCGCTCACCGGCAGGTGCCGGATGGCCCCGGGCAGATCTTCGACGCGCTTGGAGCCGAACGCGCGGTGGATGTTCGCCGCCGCCAGGAACATCACCACCTTCGCCAGCCCGTTGTTCGCGCTGTGGAGCAACGCCGCGCTGGTGCCGGCGCCGCCGATGCCGACGCCCAGGACCAGGATGCCCATGTGCTCGACGCTGGAGTAGCCGAGCATGCGCTTGAAGTCCGGCTGACGAACCAGGAACACCGCGGCCCATCCCATGGACACGAGGCCCATGGTGACCAGGAGCTGTCGGGCGAACTCGCCCTCTCCGCCGGCGTCCACGATGCGATACACGCGCAGGAGCGCCAGGAACGCGGCGTTCGTCATCGCACCGGCCAACAACGCCCCCACCGCCCCCGGCGCCTCGCCGTAGGCGTCGGGCTTCCAGGTGTGCATCGGGGCGAGCCCCATCTTCGTGCCGTAGCCCACCAGCAACACCACGAACGCGGCGCGCAGCCAGGGGCGCGAGAAGCGCGGCGCCTCATCGGCCAAACGCCCTAGGTCCAGCGAGGTCTGGCCGGTGCCGGCGAGCGCGGCGTATCCCAGGAAGAGCGAGCCGAGCAGCGCCAGGGCGATGCCCACCGAGCCGACCATCAGGTACTTCCAGGTCGCCTCGATCGAGGCGGGGTTCTTGTTGAAATAAACCAGCGGCGCCGCCGCGAGGGTGGACGCCTCGATGGCGACCCAGAGCAGCCCCAGGTGCGCGGCCATCGCCACGGCCGACAGCGCCGCCAGCATGATCAGCGTCGTCACGCAGAACACGCGGTTGTCGCGCTCGGGATGGAGCCCCAGATAGGTCACCGAATACGCGGTGCCGAGCACGAAGATCACGCTGGTGACGAGCAGGAAGAAGCGACCCGGCGCGTCCAGCGCCAGCCAGCCGGAGATCGCGACCTGGTCCGGTCTGAAGATGGCCAGCAGTGTGAGCACCAGGTGCGTGAGGGCCGTGGTTGGAAGGAGCAGCGCCCGAACGCGGCTCTGCTTCCTGAGCAGCAAGGCCGAGAGCGCGCCGAGCAAGGGGACTGCGAGGATCGCCAGGGCCATCCGTCACTCCTTCAGCCGAGACAGGCTCGCGATGTCGACGGAGGAGAACTCGCGTTGGATGTGGTTGACGACGATGCCCATGACGAAGACCGCCGCCAACAGATCGAGCAGCGCTCCGGCCTCCACCAGGAACGGCATCGCGCCGATCAAGAGCTGACCGAAGACGAAGATGCCGTTCTCGAGCACCAGGTAACCGACCACCTGGGTCACGGCTTTCCTCCGCGTCGAGACGCCGAGGAACCCGGCCCAGAGCGTGGCGAGCGCCGTCGGCACGATCAGCGTGCCCTGGTGCTCCGGGGCCAGGGGCAGCCGGCCGGCGAACAAGAGCGCGGCCGCGGTTCCGACCGCGCACAAGACCAGCGACGTGACGAAGCTCACATAAGGCTCGACCTCGCGCCGGATCGCGACGTCGCGCAGCGCCTTGAGCAGGAGCCACGGAATCAAGACGCCCTTCAGGGCCGCGGCGCCGAGCGCCAGGCTGACCATGCGCCAGCCCTCGCCGTGCCCGGAGAGCACGGGCAACAGGCTGAGCACCAGGCCCTGCGCCGCCGACGCCCGGATGGCGATGTGGATGCGCGTGGTGCCGAGCACCACGAAGTTGAGCAGCACGACCGCCGTCAGGATGACATCGACGCTGGGGTTCATCTCACCTCGCCACCAAGATCAAGCCGAAGGCCGAGAGCAGGCAGGCCGAGACCAGGAGCTGCGGGACGCGCACCAGCCGCAGCCGAGCCGCGACGGACTCGATGGTCCCCACCACCACGCCGAACGCCAGCACGACGACGGCGAACAGCGCCCAGTCGCCGAGCGCGTGGTGCACGGTGACGGGCGCCACCAGCCGCGTGAGCAGCGCCGACAGCACGAACAGCTTCAGCGCCGCGCCGTACTGAACCAGGCAGAAGAGCGGGCCGCTGTGGTCGAGCACCATGACCTCGTGGATCATCGTGAGCTCGAGGTGGGTGTTCGGGTCGTCGAAGGGCACCCGGCACGTCTCGGCCAGGAGCACGACCAGCCAGCTGGCCGCGATCAGCACCAGGGCCGCGCTCGTGCCCCTCACGTCGATGCCCGCCCAGGGGTCGGAGAGGAGCGCCTGGAGCGAGCGCCCGCCGCTGGTCTTGGCCAGGACCAGCAGGCCGAAGAACAGCGCCGGCTCGGCCAGGCTCGCCAGCGTGACCTCCCGCGCCGCGCCCATGCCCTCGAAGGCCGAGCCGGTGTCGAGCGCCGCCGCGGCCACGAAGAAGCGCGCGAGCGCGAGCAGGTAGCAGAACAAGATCAGATCGCCGGAGAACGACACGACCGGCGCGTGCTGTCCGAAGGGGAGGAGCAGCGCCGCCAGGACCACGGTCGCCACGCTCAGGATGGGGCCGAGCCAGAACACCGGCGTGGTCACCGAGCCCAGCACCAGACCCTTCCGGCTGAGCTTCGCCAGGTCGTAGTAGAGCTGGAGCAGGGGTTGTCCGCGACGCCCCGACCACAGGGCCTTGGTTCGATTCACGACGCCCAAGAGCAGCGGAGGCAGCACGAGCAGCAGGCTCAGATGCAGGATGATGTCGAGCGCTCGCTGCATCGGTCACACCCGAGAGAGCAGGACGACGAGCGCGACGAAGATGTAGAGCAGATAGCTCTGGACTCGGCCTTGCTGAAGCCAGCGCGCTCGGCTGGCCGTGCGTACCAGCCAAGCCAGGCCGGGTGCGATCCCGCGTTCCAGGACCAGGTCGGCGACGTGGCTCGAGAAGCGAGCCTCCCCGGGGAACAGCTGCTCCAACCGCGGGGCTCGTTGGGGGTCCAGCGCCAAGCCCGGGGAGTGACGCGCGGGCCGGAGTCCCCACCCGAGCAGGCGCATCAACCACTCCGCGAACGACGACGAGGTGTACTGCATGCTGGCCGCCGGCTTGGCGTAGCCACAGTCCCAGGTCAGCTCGCGGCGCACGCTGCGAGCACGGCGGCGCACCAGCGCGACGAGGAGCAGAGAGAGCGCGACCAAACCGAGCCCGAAGACCGTGAGGCTGCCGAACGCCGCGCGATCACCGAGGTTCGGGGCGACCCCGCGGCTCGCGACCGCAACGGCTCGATCGAGGAGCGGCACGACGGCCTGGGGCGCGATGCCGAGGCCGACGCAGGTCGCCGCTCCGATCAGCATCGGGACGAGCATCGCCCGCGGGGACTCGTGGGCCCGCGCGGCCGCCTCGGTCCTGGGCGTCCCCAGGAACACCCCGCCGAACGCCTTGACGAAGCAGGCCAGTGCGAGGGCGCCGACCAGCGCCAAGCCGGGCGCGGAGAGCGCTCCCCAAAGCCACGCCGCGCTCTCGCCCGGCGCGCCCAGCGTGTCGAACAGCGCCAGGTAGAGCAGCCACTCGCTGACGAAGCCGTTCAACGGCGGCAGCCCGGAGATGGCCACCGCGCCCACCAGGAAGGCCGCCCCGGTCCAGGGCATTGCGCGGAGGAGCCCGCCCATCTTCTCCAGCTCGCGGCTGTGCGTGGCGCGGATCACCGAGCCGGCCCCGAAGAACAGCAGGGACTTGAAGACCGCGTGGTTCAGCACGTGGAAGAGCGCCGCGGCCATCCCGAGCGCCACCCAGGCGGGCTGGGCCATGCTTCGCCCCACCAGCGCCACGCCCAGCCCCATCGCGATGATGCCGATGTTCTCCACGCTGTGGTAGGCGAGCAGCCGCTTGATGTCGTGCTGCCCCAGCGCGTAAGCGACGCCGCCGATCGCGGACAAGAGCCCGAGAGTGAGGATGCTGGCACCCCACCACAGCGGCGGATCGGGGAACAGGCTGGTGAGACGCACCAGGCCGTAGATCCCCGTCTTGATCAGCACGCCGCTCATCAGCGCCGAGACCGGCGTGGGCGCCGCTGCGTGCGCTGCGGGCAGCCAGACGTGACCCGGCATCAGGCCCGACTTGATCCCGAACCCCAAGAGCGAGAGCACGAAGACGGCAGTTCCGAGCGGCGTCGAGGCCGCGCCGGTCGGCGCGCCGGACAGCTCGCTCCCGCCGGTCAGCGCGCCGAGCAGGATGAAGGCACCGAACAGACACAGCGTGCCCGCGTGCGTCGCCATCAGGTAGATGAACCCGGCTTCGCGCGTGCCTTCCGCGCGGTGATCGGTCAGAACCAGGAACATCGCCGAGAGCGCCATCACCTCCCAGGCGATCAGGAAGCAGATGCCGTCGGTGGCCACGAAGACGCCGGCAATGGACGCGACGCACACGCCCAGGAGCGGGAACACGGTGACGCGCTGCTCGCGCTGCTCCGGCCCGTCGAAGTAGGCGTGGGAGTAGATCCAGACCAGCGCGGCCACGAAGAACAGCGGCAGGAGGAATGCCGCTGCCAGGGCGTCCACGCCGAGCCCGAGCCTGCCGAAGGGCAGGCTCCACTCCAGGACCAGTCGGCTCTCGCCGCTGGCAAGCGCCCAGACCGCTGCCGTGAGGCCGAAGACCGCGGCCGCGACCCCCAGCACCGGCGCCGCGCGGGTGCCCCGCTCGCGGTCGAGGAGCACGGGCAGCCCGCTCGTCGCGGACAGGACGATGGCGCCCGCGGCTAGATGAACCGGAGCCGGCATCTCAGCGCACCGAGACGGGCTCGTCGGCCTCCACGACGAGCTGAAGCAAGAGCTCGAGGCTCTCTCGCCGCTCGATGGCGCCGCACAGGCTCGGATCGTGGAGCACGCGCGCCAGTCGAGCGAGCAGGTGCAGGTGGGCGCGCACGGTCGGCGTCACCAGCAGGAAGACGGCTCCGACGCTGTCCGAGCCGATCCGCAGCGGTTCTCGCAGGTAGCCCAGGCCGAGCAGCGGCTCCTCGACGTCGAGCACGATGGGCATGCGCGCGTGTGGGATCAGAACCCCTGGGGCGACGACCGTCGGCGAGCACGGGTCGCGGACCTGGAGCACGTCGAGGAGCTCGGCTCGATCGACGTCGGGCGGGAGCGCCAAGCGCTGGACGAGCTCGGCGAGCGCGGTGTCGAGCGACGCTGCGACGAGCTCGTGGCTCCCGCCCCGCGAAAGCGCGGCGGACAGGTTCGACGCGCCGTGCGAGTACACGCGCCGCGAGAAGCGCACGCCGCGAGACGCCGCCCACTCCAAGAGCTCCGACCGGTTGACCCACAGCCGGTCGTGCATCTTGAACGCGGGCAACGCGCTGTTGACGACCAGGTCTTCGACCTGGGCTTCGCCGGTGCCGAGCAGCTCGGCCGCCTCGGGGAGGGTGAGTCGCACGTCACCTGCGCATCGCAAGAGTCGTGCCCGCGAATCCGGCTGTTTACCTGCCTTCGCCGCCGAGCGGTACCCGCAAGCAGTGAGCCGTTCTCGGCGGATTGGATACGCCGACCTGGCTGACTCGGCCAAGCTCCATAGAAGATTGCTATGCCAGAGTGGCACATTCGTCAGAAGCAGTCCCCAATCCAGCTCGCGTTCTCTCACTTCGGCGTCGGCGCCGCGTGGCATCCGCGTTGCAAAGCGCGCCGGCATGCGCGCACAGCGGCCCCGCGGTCCGGCCGCCACCTTCGTGAACGTCGTGTCCGGCAATGCCGAGACCGTGGATGGTCTCGAGGCGTACCTGCGCCGGGCTGGCGTGGAGACCGCCACGACCCGGGCGCTGGAGAAGCTCGCCGCGACCACGCCGCCCCGAGCCGCCGCGGTCGTGATCTTTCCGGACGACTTCGAGTTCGAGAGCGTGGTTCGACACGTCGGAGCTCTGGCCGCGGGACGAGCAGATTTGCTCGTGGTGTTCGTGACCAAGGACCCGAAGCGGTTCAACGCGCTCGAGCTGTCCGCAGGGGTCGCCCTGCTCGTGATTCCGCGACCCGCCTGGGGGTGGACCATCCTCGACGCCATTCGCGCACGCCTCGACCCACCCTCGACGGAGGGCGAAAGCACGGAATGACCCAGCCCAATCCTGAACGTGTCGTCGCATCCACCGCCGACGTCCTCGCGCAGCTCGAGCTGAAGCACCCCGGACTTCGCATCGCGCTCGACCTGGCGGCCGCGGTCGTCATCGCGAGCGAGGTCACGGCACTCGACACGAACCTCCGGGAGGAACCAACATGACGCACACTACCGGTCGAGCGACGCTCGTCTGCGCGACGGATCTGTCCGACGCTTCGCGCGTTGCACTGGACGTCGCGCTGGAGATCGCCAGTCTGCGAAGCGGTGCGCCGCTGCACCTGCTCTACGTGGTGGAGAGGGTGGAACGCATCGAGAGTACGCAGGCGATCCTCGACCGCTGGGACGAGCGCAAGGCGCGAATCAAGGCGCAGATCGAGGAGGAAATCGCGGTGGTCCACCAGACCACGAAACGCCAAGTGCGAGCGGACATACGGGTCGCGATCCGCCAAGGTAAGCCTCATCAGGAGATAGTTCGCTACGCGCTCGAGGTCGGGGCGGACACAATCGTAGTCGGCACGCACGGCCGTACGGGTCTCGGGCACGCGGTGCTGGGGTCCGTCGCGGAGCGGGTCGCGCGGTACGCAGCATGCGACGTCGTCGTGGCGAAGCCGCCCGAGGTGAGGGAGCACATGGCCGCACTGATCAAGGGGAGTCGCTGACCTACCCGGGACCACCCGACCCGCGTCACGCGAGGAGGCTGGAGAACGAACCGGCGTTGGGCCGAATCGGCCCCGAGCGGCACCACACCAGCAGGATCCGTTCCAACGCGTTCGCTCCGGGCGGCGGGCGGCGCGGAGCACGGGCGCCCCGGTTGCGCCGCCAACGGCACGGATACACGGCTTGGCCCGACCCTCAGGTCGGTTTGCTGGAATGACCAGTCTGGCGTAGTTGGTGGTGCTTGCCCCGGAAACTACGACAACCTGACGTAGTGTTCGAGCCGGTCATGCGCTCCGGCGCCATGCGGCGGCTCGATCGGGCCATCCGCACCGTGGCCGACAAGGACGTCACCGTGAGCCTGACCGGCGAGAGCGGGACGGGGAAGGAGGTGCTCGCTCGCCGCGTGCACGAGCTGTCCCATCGCCGCGCCGGCCCGTTCATCCCCATCAACTGTGCCGCCATCCCCGAGACCTTGTTCGAGAGCGAGCTGTTCGGTCACGAGAAGGGTGCGTTCACCGGGGCGACCGAGCGCACGCGCGGCAAGATCGAAGCCGCGTCCGGCGGCACGTTGTTCCTGGACGAGGTGGGGGAGACCCCGCTCGGGGTCCAGGCCAAGCTCCTGCGTTTCCTCGAGAGCCGCAAGTTCATGCGTGTGGGCAGCTCCACGAAGATCGCCGTGGACGTCCGCCTCGTCACCGCGACGCTGCGCCCGCTCGAAACAGAGGTCCGGGAGGGGCGCTTTCGCGCGGACCTCTTCTACCGCATCCAGGGCATCACGCTGGCGGTGCCGCCGCTGCGCGAACGTCAGGCGGACATCGATCCGCTGGTCCAACAGTTCGTCGCCGAGATGTCGGCGCGACATGGTACGCGCCCGCCCCGGCTCACGCGGGCCGCCTTGGCGGCGTTCCGGGAGCACGCCTGGCCGGGCAACGTCCGCGAGCTTCGCAACGCGGTGGAGCTCGTGTGTGTGATGCGAGAGGCCAAGCGCGTGCGCGTCCAGGACTTGCCCGAGGCGATGCGGCTCTCCCATGCGCTCCGCCTGAGCTCGCTGCCGACGTCGGCGACCGCCGCCGGGCGGCAGTCGGGCGCGCTGGAGGTGCGCCTGGACCGGCCGCTCCAGGAGTCCGTGGACGCCATCCTGGCTGCTGCCTTGAGCCTCGAAGGCGGGAACCGCTCACGCGCGGCGCAGCGCTTGTCGGTGAGCCTGCGTACGATGCAGCGCTTCGCCGCCCGCGCTGCGCGCTCAGCCGGCTGAGCGCTCAGGGGCGCGTGTACAGCACCAGCCGCGCGCCCAGCGTGGCGCCGCTCAGGTGCAGCGTGCGGCTGTAGGCGTGCGTGACCTCGAGGTTCGGGCCGAACGAGAAGATGCCGAAGCGCACGGGCTCCCAGAACGCACCCAGGCCGATGATGCTGAGGGCGCCTCCGTCGGCGCGCTCGTCGTCGCCTTGCTTCAGCGTCATGCCTCCGATGCCGAAGTCGGCGTAGAGGCCGGCGTCGCGCCAGGGCCCGCCCTGCGCCCAGAGCGGGAAGGTCTCGACGCGGAACAGGATGCCGAAGCCCTCGGCGTCCAGGTCGTTGGCGGAATAGGCCACGCCCCAGTAACCGATGGCGAAGGTGAACCAGTCGCGCAGCGCGCCACCGATCCACAACGTCTGGCTGGTGCCGAGCCCAACGCCGGTGTCGGCCACGTAGCGGTCGTCGTCGATCTTGCCCGCTTCGTTCGGGTAGCCGTAGGCGGTGGCCGCGAACGGCCCGAGCGACAGGCCTGCCGTGAAGTCGCTGCGGCGCTCCGACTTCTGGCCGTAGTCGCCCTCCCACTCGTTCTCGACCGCCGCCGCGACGCGGGTCGACGCGAGCACCACGAGCAAGCTCAGGGCGGCCGGCGCGCGTCTCATCGGCCCCCGGTATCTGCCGCCTTCCGGCTCGAGGTCAAGGGCTTCTCGCTCGGCCCCGGTCGAACCAAGCTACGCTTCGGGGGTCATGGCCAGGGTCGCCGTCGTTTTCCCGCCGCTCAGGATCTCGCGCGACTTCGTCGACTACCCGTACTTCGCCGATCTCGGGGCGCTCTCGGCGACGGCGGTCCTGGAACAGGCGGGGCACCAAGTGAGCCTGTGCGACGCGCTCGGGACCCCCGACGCCGGCGCAGGGGCGGCGGACGGTTCCTGGTTCGCCATCGGAAGCGCCCCGGAGACCCCCGCGGCAGACGTGTTCGTGGTGGCCTTCACGCCGTTCCATCGCCCGCCGGCGCGGGAGCCGTTCCTCGGGGCGACGCTCGAGCGCATCGTCGCGGCATGCCCAGCGAGCCCTGTCGTGCTCGCCGACCTCTACCAGAGCGGGCAGCACTACGTCGGCGCGGACCCCGCGCAGATCCTCGCAGCCTACCCAGAGGTCAGCGTGCTGCTTCGCTACGAGGCCGAAGCCGTGCTGGCAGAGCAAGTGGCGCGCCTCGCCCTTCGGCGACCCGAGGTGCCCGAGGTAGTGGACTGTCCGGAGCCCGCCGACCTCGACGCCCTGCCGCTGCCGGCCTGGCACGCCATCGACGTCGGCGCGCGCTTCCGCTTGCACGCGCGGGTGATGGCCGAGCTGGGCCGGCCGAGCTGGGCGTTTCCCATCGACGGGCTCTCGCTGCCGCTGGTGACCTCCCGCGGCTGTCCCTACCGCTGCATCCACTGCTCGTCGAACCCTGGCACGGCGCCGGGGGCTCCGAAGCGCCAGCGGCGTTTGTCGGCCGCGGCGCTCGCGCGCCACCTCGATCAGCTGGTCGCGCTCGGCGCTCGGCGAGTCCACGTGCTCGACGAGCTCTGCAACGCGAACGAGCGCCACTTCGACACGCTGCTCGAGCTGGTTCGGGAGCGAGACCTCGGCCTGGAGATCCCCAACGGCCTGCGCGCCGACCACCTGACGGAGCGGCAGATCGAGGCGCTGCGCGGCCGCGTCACCACGCTCAGCGTGAGCGCGGAGAGCGGCGCACAGCGCGTGGTCAGCGAGATCGTGGACAAAGATCTGGACCTCGGCCAGATCACTCGGGTCGCGGAGCAGGTGGGCGCGGCCGGCGTTCCGCTGCTCGTGCACTTCATGATCGGGCTCCCCGGCGAGACGCGGGAGGAGATCAACCAGACCCTGGATTTCGCCCTCGACCTGCACGAGCGCTTCGGCGCCTGGCCCAGCGTGCAGTTCGCGACGCCGCTGCCGGGGACGCGGCTCGCGCGCGCCGTCCGGCAGCTGCCGCTGGTCTCGGACTTCGGACCGTACTTCCAGAAGCGGGCCAGCGCGACCAACGACGCGGCCTCGCCGCTCGAGCTCGAGCAGTTCAAACAGACCTTCGACCTGCGCCTGTCTGCGATGTCGGGGCCCAAGAAGGTGATCCTGAACGTCACCTACAAGTGCAACAACCACTGCACGTTCTGCGCGCTGGGAACGGGCGCGCAGGTGGACGGAAACTTCGAACGCCAGCGACAGCAGCTCGACGACCACCGGCGCCGCGGCGCGACGCTGCTCGACCTCGACGGCGGTGAGCCCACCGTCTACGACCAGCTCTTCCCGCTGATCCACTACGCCCGCGGCATCGGCTACGAGAAGGTCCACGTCACCACCAACGGCCGCAGGGCGTACTACCCGGAGTACGCCGAGAAGCTCGCGCACAGCGGCGCGACGAGCATCCTGTTCAGCCTGCACGGCCCGAGCCGGCACGTGCACGCCGCCAACGTCGGCGTGCCGGAGGCCTTCGACCAGACGCTCCGCGGAGTGAAGAACGTGATGGCGGCAGCGCCCGCCGGGCTCGAGCTCGGCGCCGCCGTGACCCTCACGCTCTCGAACCACCGCCACCTGGGCGAGCTCGCCGCGCTGGTCCACGAGCTCGGCCTGCGCAGGCTCGACGTCCAGTTCTTGACTCCGTTCGGTCGGGCCACCGAGACGGTGGCGCCGGACACGCGACAAGCCGCGGAGATCGTGATGCGGGTCATCGACGCGTGGCACGACCGGATGAAGCTGCGAGTGCTCAACCTGCCGTGGTGCTTCTTGCCCGGTTACGAGCAGTACCTGACCGCCGACCTCGCCATGCTCCAACACCACACGGTGCTGGTGCGCGACGACGAGGTGAACCTGTTCGACTACCTCCGCACCCAACGCAGGTACGAACGGGGATGTGGGACATGCACCCGAAAGGTGTTCTGCGGCGGGTTCTACCGGCTCGCGGACGTGCCGGAGCCCCAGTGGCTGCTTCAGCCCCAGGACTTGGTCCGTCCCGTTGCCCCTTGAGGGTGTGGCAGCGGCGCCACGATCCGAACGCGAGTTGCCGTCACTCGGCTATCGGTCGCGGAGTCGGTTGTCGGCGCGCCAGCGCATTTGCGGCGGTGGCGTGGAATCGACGCTCGGGCACGCGCGTTGCAACCGCCAACCGGAGACGCGAAGGAGGCCCCCAGTGACTCGACCCAAGCGCCAGCGCTCGCATTCGGGAACCGCTTGGCAACCGGTCCAGCCCGGACCGAGCCGGGTGGAGCCTCGTCGCGGATACATCGCCCTGCGCGAACCGGACGAGCGCCAGCCAGCACGCCGAGTGCTCGTCGAAGAGCCGCTGGGCATGATCGCTCGCAAGCTCCGCCAGCGCTGAGGGGTTGGGGGCGCGAGCCGTTGTTCCTGGGGCCGCGAGCCCTCAGGTGGCGAGCGGCACCGCGCTTGGCGAGATCCGCACGTCCGCCGGGAGCTCGACGTGCTCCGGCCAGCGGCGGAGGGCGTAGTTGGCGTAGAGCGCAGCCCCGAGCACCAAGGCGGCGTTCCCCTGGTGCGCGGCCGCGACGGAGACCGGGACGAACATCAGCAGGGTGGCGATGCCGAGCGTCACCTGCACGAGCACGGCTGCCACGATCAGATCGAAGGCGACGCGGGCGTGGCGTGGCACCCCGCTCTTGCGCGCCGCGAGCGCCAGCCCGAGCGCGAACACGAGCACCGCGATCCCGAGCACTCGGTGCTGGAACATCACCGTGATCACGTTATCGAAGCCGTTCCGCCACACGGGCATCATCGCCAGGAGGCCGGCGGGGACCCAGGCGCCGGCCATGAGCGGGAAGGTGGGGAAGGCGTGCCCGGCCTTGAGCCCCGCCACCAGCCCACCGGAGAGCGCGGTGAGCGCGGCCAGGGCGGTGAACCCGAGGAGCGAGCGTCGCAGCCTGGGCCAGCCGTTCGTGACCACGAAGCCGCCGAGCGTCTGCTCGATGGCGAGCCAGGCGGCGTACCCGAAGAGCAGAAAGCCCATGCCGAGGTGCAGGGTGAGCCGGTAGTGGCTGACGTGCGGAGCGTCCACCAGCCCGCTCGCCACCATCAACCAACCGATGAGCCCCTGAAGCCCGCCGAGGGCGAAGAGCAGCACCAGCCGCCGCACCAGCTGGCGGCCCAGGTAGCCCTTGACCAGGAAGTAGACGCACGGCACGGCCACCAGCACGCCGATGCTCCGACCCAGGAGCCGGTGCAGGTACTCCGGCCAGAAGATGCGCTGGAACGCCGCGAGGTCCATGGTCGGGTTCACGTGGCGGAACTCCGGGCTCTGCCGGTAGAGCGCAAAGACGCGCTCCCAGTCCGCGTGACTGAGTGGCGGCAGGGTGCCGACGATGGGCTCCCAGACCGTGATCGAGAGCCCGGAGCCCGTGAGGCGCACGACTCCGCCGAGCACGATCATGACCAGCAGCGACAGCACGCACAGCCAGAGCCAGACGACGACGGCGCGTCGGGCTCGGGGCAGGGCTCGGGCGGGCTCGTTGCTCATGAGATGAGGTCGCCCAGCCGGCGGCGGGCGCGTATGCTTTGCCGCGGATTTCACGGGCGTCAAGCCGCCCTCGTTGCCTCTCATGTCGGTCGTCGTCATCGGTGGTGGAATTGCCGGCCTCGCAGCAGCGTGGGGTCTGGTTCGAGCAGGCGCGCGCGAGCTCTTGCTGCTCGAGCGCGAGGCGCAGCTCTTCGCGCACAGCTCGGGGAAGAACGCGGCCATCTATCGCGCGGTCGAGAGCCCGCGGGCGGTCGCCGAGCTCGGGGTCCGGAGCGCGGCGCTCTTCGACGAGCTGTGCGGTGCGCGGCGAGAGTGGCTGAGGCAAGACGGGCTCCTGCTCAGCTCGCGCGCACGTGAAGCGCTGGTGCCGCTGAGCGAGATCTCGACCAGCGTGGGCATCGAGCACGAGTGGCTCGATCGCGACGAGCTCGTCCGGCGCGCGCCGGCGGTCATGGGCGGTCACGCGACTGCGGCGCTGTGGGTGCCTGGCGGCGGCGTGCTCGACAATCATGGCATCGCCACTGCGCTCGCTCGAGAGATCCGCAGGCATGGCGGACGCATCGAGCTCGGGCACGACGCGACGCGCGTGTCGAGCAGCGCGGGCCGCGTCACCGGAGTCGAGAGCAACGGGCGCAAGTTCGGCGCCGACGTCGTGGTCATCGCCGGCGGCGCCTGGGCCAGCGGGGTCGGCGCGACCTGCGGCGCGCCGCTGCCGCTGACGCCGGTGCGCCGGCACCTGGTGCTGCTCGAGCCCGACGTGATGCCGCCGCCGAGCGCGCCCACGGTCTGGGACGCCGAGCTCGGCGCGTATTTCCGCCCCGAGTCGGGCACGCTGCTCGCGAGCCCCGGCGACGCGGTGCCTTGGCACGCGGAGGAGCCCGCCGCCGACCCCGCCGCGCTCGAGCTGCTCTGGGAGAAGCTCGGCAAGATGGCGCCGTCCCTCGCCGGCTCGCGAGTGCGCCGCCATTGGGCGTGCCTGCGCACCTTCGCCCCCGACAAGGCCAGCGTGGTCGGCGCGGATCCGCGCGTCGCCGGTCTGTTCTGGCTGGCGGGCCTGGGCGGCCACGGGCTCACCGCCGGCGTCGCGGCGGGCGCGCTCTTGGCGAAGTGCGTGCTCGGCGGCGACGACCCGCTGATCGCAGCGCTCGCTCCGGGCCGGATGTCGGCGAGCGCCGACGCCGCTCACTGATGGTTGTGACCGAAGTGCTCGTTGCCCGGTTCGCGACCGAACGAGTCTTTGCCGTCGGGGCCCGGTGCCGGTGCGGGTGCCGGTGCCGGTGCGGCGCCCGGCGCGCCCTCGCCCGGCGGGTGGTCGTGACCGAAATGCTCGTCGCCCGGCGGCCTGCCGAACTTGTCGGCGCCCGCGGCGGGAGGCGGCGCGGCCGCGGATGGCGCGGAAGGATCGACGCGCGGTCCCTCCACCGTCTCGGCCGGCGCCGCCGCGCTCTGCGCGGTCTTGCCGCTGCCGCGCGCGGTGTAGCCGCCGAAGCCGCCGACGGCGAGCCCGACGCACAAGACACCGAGCACCTGCGCCGATGACCAACCTCGGGCGCTCCCGGGCTGCAGGCGTGGGTCTGCCGCCAACGACGCCTCTGCCTCCGCGGTCGCGCGCCGCTTCTTCACGGGCTTTGCCATTCGGCGACCGTAGCACCGCTTCGGGGCGCGCGAGGCAGAATCGGCTTCCGTTGACTCGACCCGACTCTGGCTGTCACCTCGGCCCGTGACCCCGTCCGCCGACGCCGCCATCGCTGAGGTTCGCGCGCTCGCAGCGGAGCTCGGCGTGCCAGCCGAGCCCGTGGTCGTCGCGGACCGCGGCAACCTGGTGCTCCTCCTGGATGTTCCCGGAGAGCCGCTGATCGCGCGGGTCGCGATGGCCACCTCGCTCGTGCGCGTGGGCTTGCCCCTGCCCTGATATGCTGCGGTGGTGGATCCGCTGCTGAAGGAGCTCCCGCCCGGCACCATCGTCGGTGGCGACTTCCAGGTGGAGCGCCTGCTCAGCGCGGGCGGCATGGGGGCCGTCTACGTCGCGCGCCAGCTCAGCACCGGCAGCGAGCGCGCGCTCAAGATCATGCACCCCTCGTTCGTCGCGGATCCGGCCATGCGCGAGCGCTTCAGCCGCGAAGCCCGCGTGGGGGCGATGGTGCCGAGCGACCACGTCGTTCAAGTCGTGGGTGCCGGCGTCGATCCCGTGCTTGGCGTTCCCTGGCTCGCCATGGAGCTGCTCGCCGGCGAGAACCTCGCCCAATGGGTCGCGCGGCGCGGGGCGCTCCCGCCCCACGAGCTCGTCGAGATCTTGCGCCCGGTGTGCCACGCGCTCGCGGCAGCGCACGGTCGGGGCATCGTGCACCGCGACATCAAGCCCGAGAACGTGTTCCTGGCGACCACGCAGAGCACCTCCCACCCGATGATGGTCAAGGTGCTCGACTTCGGGATCGCGCGCGTCTCGGCGGGCGCGGAGACCTCGTCCACGGCTGCCATGGGCACGCCGATGTGGATGGCGCCGGAGCAGACGGAGCTCCGGAGCCAGGTGTCGCCGGCGAGCGACGTCTGGGCGCTGGGGCTCCTGGCGTTCTGGCTCGCCACCGGCAAGATCTACTGGCGCGCCGGCAACGCTGGCGGCGCCTCCGTTCCGCAGTTGATGCGCGAGGTCCTGTTCGAGCCGCTCGAGCCGGCCTCGACGCGCGCGCGGGAGCTGGGCGTGCCGGTGACGTTGCCGCCCGGCTTCGACGCCTGGTTCGCGCGGGCGGTCGCGCGGGACCCAGCAGCGCGCTTCCCGAGCGCCGCCGAGGCCGCGAGCGCGCTCCTCGGCGAGGTGCTCGGCGCGGCCGCCTTGCCGAGCTTCGCGCCGCCGCCCGCTCCCAGCGCTCCGAGCGTCGCGTCGTCGCCGGTCAGCGCCACCGCCGTGCCCACCACCGTGGCGGCGCTGCCGACCCGGCCCAAGAAGCCGGGCGCGCTGGGCCTCGTCTTGCTGTCGATGGCCGGCCTCCTCGCGGTGTTCGGCGCCATCGCCGCAGTCGCCGCTTACCTCTATTTCCGCGACGGCGACGAGCTGCCGCTGGCGTCGAACAGCACCTCGCCGCCCGCGGCGCCGCTCCCGCCGAGCGCGTCCGAGGTCGCGGCCGAGCCCGCGCCGAGCGCGACCGCGCCCGTCGCCAAGACCCCTCGTCCGCACAGCGCGACGACCGCGCCCGTTCCCGATGCCGGAGCCGCGAAGCCCGTGCCCTCGGCCTCGGCGGCGGAGCCCGAGCTTCCCCCGTACAACGCGGCCGCCGCGCAGAGCGCCGTGCAGACCAAGGCGACGTGGGCGGGCACGGCCTGCAAGAGCCACCCGGGCCCCGCGGCGATCGGGGGCACGGTGACCATTCAGCCGAACGGCTTCGCGAAGAGGGTGATCGTCGCGCCCAAGGACCTCGGCAACTCCCGCGCGACCTGCGCCATCGGCATCATGTACGGCGTGAAGACCAGCGCGTACGGCGGCAAGGACACGCACGACCTCCCGTTCACGGTCATCTTCTGAGGCGCGCGTGTGAAGCTGGGTGGGTCCAACGCTGCGCGCTGCGCGAAGTCGGGTGCCGTGGGCGGTTCACTGACCAGCGTTCACGGGCACTTGGCCTCCGAGCACAGCCCCCAGGCATCGTAGGCGTCCAGCGCTTCCTGACTGCGACCTTCCTCGCACTTGGTCAGGCACGTGGGCTGCTCCGCCAGCGGGAGCGCCACGCACCCCGCGCGGCAGTTGAACATCAGGTAGCAGTCGAGGATGACGAAGCAGGCGACGCGGAGCTCGCGGCAGTATTGGTTGTCGCAGATGAGCTCGGGCCCCGGATCCGCGAGGCAACTCTCGGGCGTCGCGCACAGCGCGAGCGGGCAGGCGTTCTGCTCGAGGAAGAGCTGCACTCCGTCCGGGTGCTGCGCGAAGCACGCCTCCAAGCAGGCGGTGTCCGGACAGTCCTTCCAGCACTGATAGGCGGCCTTGCACTCCGCACTCTGGTTGCACGCCGCTTCGGTCTTGCAGCACTGCTCATCGAGGCATTTGAGACACTTGTGCGTCTTGGTTGACGGACCGCACTCCTGGTCGAGGACCTTCGACGCGCCGGAGGCTCCTCCTCCGCCGTCTTGAACGGCACCGCAGGCCGCGCAGGGCGCCGCGGCTCGACACGTCGAGTACGCGTCGAAGGCCGCCTTCGCCGGTCCGTCCGCGGGCGAGCTGCAGCCGGTCTCGCACGACGCAATCGGTCCGCCCCCTGCCTCCGCGGGACAGGCCTCGATGCAGCCCAGAACGCTGGCACAAGCCGGTTCGGCGCCGCATGCACTGCGCTCCAAGGCGCAGCTCGAGGCGACGCACTGGCCGCAATCACTCGCGCCGAAGCTCTGGGCCGACCCACCGGTGCCGCCGCTGCCGCCAGAGCCAGGGTCATCGGAGCTCGAGCTCCCACACGCCACCCCCAGCACGGCTCCCAGAAGGCCGATCGCGGTCAATCTCTGCAGCATGCTTCCCCTGCGGCGATTGGACACGCCACTGGCGCGCTCGGCAAGGGGCTTGTGCCGGCGCGAGCACCGACGAACAATACCGCGCGGATGCGCAGGGGAAGGCGGAGTCTTGCGGCCCTGGCCACGGTCGTTCTGGCAGCCGGGTGTGGCGAAGAAGTCGAGCCTCGCCCGCAGTACGTGGTCGTGGTGGACACCACCGCGCCGTTGGTCGGACAGCTGGCTCTGGACCCGAGTCTATCCGCGGACGCCAGCGTGGACACGCTGAAGATCGACGTCCTCGACGCTCAGAACCAGACCATTGCCAGCGAGACGATCGTGCGCCCGGACGAGCGCGACTGGCCCGTGAGCTTCGGCATCGCGACGGATCAACCCGTGCGGCTCCGCATTCAGGTCTACCGAGGGCTGTTCAGCACGAACGTCGAGGGTGAGTCGGTCCCGCTCGCGGAGACGAGCATCGCCCGTGCCGTGGAGCTGCCTGCTCCCACCGGGCTCGAGCGAGCTCTCGTGGTGGTGGACGCGAGCTGCCGCGGTGCAGCCCCCAGCTTCCTGGGGCCGGCCACCACGTGCATCGACGCCGACCAGCCGATGGCACCCGCCGCCTCTGGAGTCATCCGAATCGACGCCACCCCAGCTACTCAAGCTGGGACATGGCCGGGAGCCCGGGCGGAGCAGTGCAAGCGTGCGCCCGCGCCTGACACTCTGTGCATCCCCGGCGGCTTCGCGGTGCTGGGCGACACCACCATCGTCGATCTGACCCCGGAGCCGGAGGCGCTGACGCCATTGCGACCGGTCCTGATCTCGCCCTTCTTCATGGACACTCACGAGCTCACCGTCGGGCGCTACCGGGCACTGGTCAAAGCGGGGAAGGTAACGGGTGCCGCGCCCATGCTGCAGAATCCCGACCCCGACTCCGCTTACTCATTCTGTACGTGGCGCGGGCCCGACGACGACGCGAACGATCAGCTGCCGCTCAACTGCATCGGATGGGAGAACGCGGCCAAGACCTGCGAGCTCCTGGGCGGTCGCTTGCCGAGCGAAGCCGAGTGGGAATACGCGGCCCGCGGCCGCGGTCAGCGACACCTGTACGCCTGGGGTGGCTCGGCTCCGTGCTGCGCCGCCAGCATGGCGCGCAGTAGCCTCGACATCACCTCCGAGCCCGAGTGCGACGGGGTGGGCATCGAGCCCGTCGGCTCGCACCTCGCGAGCGCCGCATGCAACGGTCTCGGCGACGTCACGCGGGACGGTGTGGTGGATCTGACCGGAGGCGTGAGGGAGTTCACTCTGGACGCCTTCGTTTCGTACTCCGAGGGCTGCTGGCAGGCGGAGCGCGTGCTGCGGAATCCGCGCTGCCCCGGGGCGACCAACCTCCAGAACACGGCCCGCGGCGGCAGCTGGAACGCCGCGCTCTCGGCCTCGCGACTGCCGCTCCGGTCCAAGAACGACGTCCTGGCTCCGACAGTGGGGTTCCGATGCGCCTACGACGACTCCTGACATCGTGCGCAGCCGGGGCGCTTGCCTGTTGGACTACGGCATGCGGGCCGTCGGAACCACAGCCGCGGGATCAATGGTTGGTGACCGTTGCGACTGACGCGCCGCTGCCGACCTTCGGAGATCGCCTGCTGGTCGAGGTGCTGGACGCGGCGGGTGCGCTGGCGTGCTCGGGATGCCAGCGCTCGTTCGACGCTTCGAGCGCGGACCGGTTCCCACTGTCGTTCGGGATCGAAGCCTCCGCGCGCGCCTCGCTCGTGCGCGCGCGTCTGTATCGGGCCGCCAACGTCGGGCCGGACGGGCTCCCCGCGGGGACTGCGCTGCTGGACGCAGTTGGCCGACTGCCGATGGCGGCGGGGATCCGCAAGGTGATGCTCGAGCTCCCTGCGCGTTGTTTCGACGTGCCCGCGGATCCGGCGACCCCTTCCACCTGCGATCCGGTCACGCGAGCGCCGGTGCCGGCGCCCGCGCTAGGCCCACCGCCGGCAAATCCCCCCCAGGCCGGCAGCTGGGCGCCGGCGGCCCCCGTGCCTTGTCCGGGGCCCATCCCCGAAGGCATGGTCTGCGTCCCCGGCGGGCTGTTCCTGCTGGGCTCGTTCATTCCGGTGCGCGTCGGAGCCTACGCGGACGCGCCGGAACGCGTGGTGCAGCTCGCTCCGTTCGCGATCGACGTCCGGGAACAGACCGTAGGCACGGTGGAGGCGCTGCTCCAGCAGGGGCTGGTGGCCACGGCGCCGGTGGCGAAGAACGCTTCGCTGACGTTCTGCACCTTCCTGGGGTTGGACGATCACGCCAACGACGCCTACCCGGTCAACTGCATCTCCTGGAAGGCGGCTTCGGAGATCTGCGCGGCGCAGGGAAAGCGCCTTCCGACCGAGGCCGAGTGGGAGTACGCCGCAAGCAACGCGCCGGCCGAGGACGCCTTCCCGTGGGGGAACGACGGTGATGTATGCGGCAAGGCTTACGTCGGCAGGTCGTCGGTCTTCGAAGGGGCCTCGGTCGCGTGCCACGACGCCAGTACGGTGAAGCAGGTGGGGCCGGTGGTCGGCGGCATGCCGGGCGACGTTTCGGCGCTCGGCATCGAGAACATGGCGGGGAACGTCGCGGAGTGGGTCCAGGACGATTTCGCCACCTTCGACTCCGAGTGCTGGCAGTACGACACGTTTCCGCTCGAGAACCCGAAGTGCGAAGTGAGCACTGATCCCCCGCCGGACAAAGCGCTCCGCGGCGGTTACTGGTCGGCGTCGCCGTTCTACGCGCGAGCGTCGGCGCGAAATCTGTTCGACCGCAAGATCCCTAGCGCGCCCGCTGGGGTTCGCTGCGTGAAGTCTTGGGGGCCGTGATGCTCACCGGCGGGCACAGACGATGGAGGTAAAGATGAGATCGCTCAAAGCGCTCCTGCATTGGACACTGGCAATTTCGCTCTCCGCGGGCCTCGCTCGTGCCCAAGCGGTGAGCGAGCCACCAGCCAGCGTCGAAGACGAGCGCAGCACGAAAGCGCGCGCGGAGTTCAACCGGGGCGTCGAGCTGGTGAAGAACGCCAAGTTCGGCGATGCGCTGGTCGCCTTCGAGGCCTCGGCTCGTCTTCGGCCGCACCCGGTCACGACTTTCAACGTCGGAGCCTGCCAGCGTGCGATGAGTCACTACACGCTGGCTCAGGCCACGCTGGAGCGGGCACTGGCCGAACAGACCCCCGGATCGGAGTTGCCGCCGAATCTGGCCGCGGACGCCAAAGGCTTCTTGGAGCAGATCGAGACGACTCTGGCACGAGTGCCCGTCTCGCTCCGGCAAGCGAACGTCTCGATCTCGGTGGACGGGCGGCCGCTGTCCCCGCGCGGCACGGGGGGCGCTCGTCCGGCGTTCGTGGCTGGTGTGCTGCCGCCGGGCAAGGGGCGGAGCATGAGCGCGCGCGAGTTCGACCTGATCCTCGATCCGGGGGCCCACGTGATCACCGTGACGCGCAAGGGTTACGCAGACGTCGTGCTCAACAAGACCTTCGGCACGGGCAAGCAGCCGCCTCTGGTGCTCGAGCTCTCCCGCTTGCCGGCCACGCTGCGGGTCTCCTCGAACGTGGCGGACGCGATCGTCTCGGTGAACGGGGCGGACATGGGGCCCGTTCCGGTGGACGTGCTTCGCCCCGCTGGCACGCATCGCGTGCTGGTGAAGAAGGACGGTTACGACGACTTCGAGAGCGTGATCACCGTGAGCGCCGGGGAGCAGTCGGACCTCAGGGCCAGCATGTCGCCGGAGCGCGTCCCGCTCACGAAGCGCTGGTGGTTCTGGGCGGGCGCCGGCGTGGTGCTCGCCGGCGGGGCTTTTCTCACCTACGCGCTCACGCGTGACGACCCGAGTCCTCCGCCTTACGAGGGAGGGAACACCGGCTGGGTGGTGCAGCCAAAGGGCGTGCGGTTCTAGGGGCGAGACCCGGAAAAAGCGGCTAACATGAGCCCATGGGTGGCGACTTCGCAGCCGGAGTGGTGATCGCCGATCGCTATCGGCTCGACCACCTCCTGGGCGAGGGCGGAATGGGGTCGGTGTGGGCTGCGAGCCATCTCTTGACTCGCAGCACCGTGGCTCTGAAGTTCCTGAAGCCGGAGGCCACGAAGAACGCAGCGGCCGTGCGTCGCTTCATGCGCGAAGCCCGAGCGGCCACCTCCGTCAACCATCCGAACGTCATCCGCATCCACGACATCTTCCTCCTGGCGGACGGCGCGCCCGTGATGGTGATGGATCTCCTGAGCGGAGAGTCCCTGGGACAGAAGCTGGAGCGCGAGAAGAAGATCGCGCTCCCCGCCCTCGCCGCCATCATGCTGCCCGTCGTGTCTGCAGTCGGTTCTGCGCACGCGGCGGGCATCGTCCACCGCGATCTCAAGCCGGACAACATCTTCCTGGCCCGAGCTCCGGACGGGCGCGTATCGCCCAAGGTGCTGGACTTCGGCATCGCCAAGCTGAATCGGAACACGCCCGACGCCGCAGAGTCCGCGAACCTGACGCGCACCGGGGCGTTGCTCGGCACTCCCTACTACATGTCCCCGGAGCAGGTCTTCGGCGAGAAGGAGATCGACGCCCGCGCAGACGTCTGGTCGGTGGGGGTGATTTTGTACGAGTCGCTCACGGGAGTGCGCCCCGTCGATGGCGACAACCTGGGCCAGCTGTTCAAGGTGATCGCCACCGGGACCATCCGGCCGATCGACGAGGTGGCGCCCGACCTGCCGCTGGCCGTGCGCAGCTTGATCCAGGAGATGCTGCGGACGGACCGCTCGCGCCGGTGTTCCAGCCTGGAGCCCGCCTTCGAGGTGTTGCGTCGCTTCACCAACGAGATGGCGCAGTCGTTTTCCGGCGTCCGGGTGCCAGGCTCGGAGCTGCCCCTGACCTCGGACACGGCCGCCTCGCCGGGCGTCTCCGCGCTCACCCCGAGCTTGCTCGATTCGAGTCCGGGAGACGTCGCGTTGGGGGCCCACCCCCCGACTTCTTCGGCCTTCTCCACTACGGGCCCGGGCCACACCATCGTCACTCCGACGCACCGCCCGCCAGTCCTGGCGATCGCAGTCGGAGCGGCCGTGCTGGTGGCCGTCGCCGGCGTCGCGCTGTACCCGAAAGAGCGCTCCACCTCGGCCGCCGCCGAGACGCAACCCGCTCCGAGCGCAGCCGAAGCTCCGGCGGCGATCAGCAGCGCCGCGAGTCCCGAGGTGCCGAGCACGAGCTCCGCCGACCCTCCTCCATCGGACGCAGGCGCTGCCAGCGTGGCTCCCGAACGTGCACGTACCGCGGTCGCGGCTGGGCGGACTGCTGCGCCTCCGCCCGCGAAGCCTGCGCCTTCGGCGCAGCCCGCCGCCCCCCCGCCGTCCGCCAAGCCAGCAGCTCCGGCGACTGCGCTCGGGGGGGTTGCAGTCGAAGCTCCGTTCTGAGCAGAGGAGGCTCGAACGTCAGCGTCAGGTCCCGCCGCCGTCCGGACCGTCGGTTGATGAGCCGCCGCTTCGGCGGTCAGACGAACCCCATGGCTGCTAGCCGCGGGGCTTCCCTCGCACGTCGAGGTCCTCGTACTGAGCGATCAACCAGTCGTCGATCGTCTTGGGGATGTTCTTCACTCGATCAGGTGGATCGTCGTTCCACACGGTCCAGCACTTAGGCGGCGACTCATCGAGATCGAAGCCGAGAACCCCCGGACCATGACCTTCGAGCGTGACGAGAAAATTCGCCGACGGTCCCGAGCTCCCGAGCGGCCGCCACCCGTCGAACGGCAGCCAGCCCATCGCGTCGTGCAGATCGAGCCAGCCGTCGTGGACCGCGTACAGTGCAAGAAAATCCGCGTGGACGCCGCGGCTCGCCTGCTTCGGAATCGTACGCGCAGGGTAGCCACGCCGACCGTACGTGTCGCCGTCGCCGGTGGCGATGTAGACGAGTGATGGCGGCTGCTCGTTCGCTGTCGCCAGCGCGATGCCCAGTGTAGTCTTGCGGAACAGCTTCACGGTCTTCGGAAGCAGCTTCACGGCGGGCTTCCAGACCTCGTCGAACACGGCCTCGATTGGGTCGCTCGCCGCGAGCGCGCGTCTCCAGGTCTCCGGTAGAGCGCCCGCCGGCTTGGCGATCGGCGCCAGCTCGAGCTTCACCGTCGCGCCAAGGTCGCGGCGGATCTCCTTCAGATTCTGCTTCGTGACCATGGACGGTGGCACAACCGGACCCTGATTATCGACGAGATCCGCACGCCGGCGCAACGTGGCCCCAAGAACCTCGGAGTCGAGGTTCGTCGTCAGGTGGAGGCTGGGCTGCCGAGTGGTGCGCATCGACGCGGGCCTGGTGATGCGGGCGCTGCGGTCGGCGCTGGCGCGAGTCCGCGCTGCGCTGCGTGGCTGACTGATCAGCCCAGCCGCTTGCCGATGATCTCGCCGGCACGCGTCGCCAAGGCCATTGCTCCTGCCTCCCCTCGGCTCGCTTCGCTCGCCGGTCCCCGAATTCGGGCTGCGCCCGAATGGAGGGGACGCGTCGTTCGGAGCTTGGTTACGTCGAGCGGAGTCGAGGCGAGTGGCTTGGCGGCCGCGCTGTGGCAGGAGCTGTGGGCCAAATCCCGCGCCGCCGACGACGGCCGTCGGAGCGTTGCTTCCGGTCGTGCTGCCGTCGCTTGCCTGGCCGTCGGCGTTCTGCTAACGGGTCCGCGCCGTCGAGGTTACGACCACGCCGCCCACGATTTCGCCTCCGCCTTCGGTTTCGAGCTCGATGCGGAGTCCGTCGTAGTCGACGACCTCGAGTCGGCCAAACTCCGGATCATCGACGGGAGTTCGGCTGTCGAGGCGGAATCCGGCGCGCGCGACGCTCTCCGCGGTCGCTCCTGGCGACAGCTCGAAATACGGGGCTGTGAGGCCAAAAGGCGTGAGCGTCCCGAACGGGATGCGCCCGGGACGGTGCGCTCGAATCTTGGTCAAGACACGATCGGTGAAGGTCAGGTCGGTGCCATGGGAGAGGAGCCGGCACATCGCCGTCCCGCGAGCGGGCGGAGAACAATGACTGGCGAACAGCAGCGTGTCTGCGTGGAGCTGAATCGAGTCGCCGAGACAGAACCAGCCTGCGCCGACACCTGCGATAATCCTCCCGGATGGCGGACCATCTTTGTACTGGAAACGCTCACGAGCGTGGATGAACAACCTCGTGCGGCAGTGAGGAGTCTCGCTCCAGTCCCCGGCATCGATGGCGGCGGCCGCTCTCGCGCCTGCGGTGGTCTCGGCCTCCGAGCGACAGGCGCCAATGACGCACAGTAGAATCCAGAGAAACCCCCGGCGCACGCTCGTCATCGTAGCCGCGAACCGACGCGACGGCGATGCGCTGCTTCTTCGGGCAAGGACCGGTGCTGCGCAAATCGTCGTCAGCCCATCCGCTTGCCGATGATCTCACCCGCCCGAGTCGCCAAAGCCATGATCGTCAGCTGCGGGTTCACCGCGATGCTGGTGGGGACCACGCTGCCGTCCACGATGTAGAGGCCGGGGACGTCGTGGCTCTCGTAGCTCGTGTCCACCACGCTGGAAGCGGGGCTCTTGCCCATGCGGCAGCTGCCGAGGGGGTGGAAGCCGACCATGGTCATGTCGTGACCGGCGGGCGTCGCGCGCTCCAGGCGCTCGATGTCGGCCTCGCTCGTGAGCTCGTCGTGGCCGTGGATCTCCGTGAACACGCTCTTCGCGCCCGCGGCGCGGAAGATGCGGGCGATGGCCGCGCTGCCCTTGGCCAGGAGGCGCCGCTCGTGTTTGCCCAGATGGTAGAGCGTGAGGGGCTTGCCGCCGGGGCCGAGGGTGACGCGGCCGTTGGGGCCGTCCTCGACCATCACGCCGAAGGAGGCGACGTTCTCGTACTGCTCCATCGCCTCGACGTACCGCTTGCCCACGAACGGGAAGAGCGTGGCGCCCATGTCGAGCGGCGCGCTGGCGCCCAGCATCAAGATGCCGTCGCGGTGGAATTGATCGACGCCGTGGCCCTGCGGCACGTGGTTGAAGCCGCGGATCGGCTTGTCGAAGATCGCGCTCACGCTGGTGGCCGGGTGCACCGAGAGGTTCCGGCCGACCTGTCCGCTCTGGTTGCCGATGCCGTTCTTCAGCAGCATGACCGGCGTCAGAAGCGCGCCGCAGGCGAGGATCACGGCGCGCGCGCGCACCGTGACCTTGCGCCCGTCGGGCAGGGCGCGACCGCGCACGCCGACCGCGCGACCGCGCTCCATCAGCACCTCAGTGACCTTCAGCCCGGTGACGAGCTGCGCGCCGCGCTGAAGCGCCAGCGGCACGTAGGAGACGTTCATGCTCTTCTTGGCGTCGGTCGGGCAGCCCCACTGGCACACGCCCTGACCGTCGCAGCCGGGCGCGTTGCGGCGCACCGGGAAGTGGCTCCAGCCGAGCTTCTCGCAGCCCTGGCCGATGACGTCGCTGACGGGGCCGCGGGCCTCCTTCGTGGAGGGGGCGATCTCCAGCGTGCCCTCGACCTTCTCGAAGTAGGGCGCGAGGTGATCGGCGGTGAGCTCGAGCAGGCCGAGCTCCGTGCGCCAGCTCTCCAGGATCCACTCCGGAACCCGGAAGCAGGTGCCCGAGTTGATGGTGGTCGAGCCGCCCACGCCCTTGCCGAGCGGGATCGGGATCACGCAGTTGCCGATCACGCCGGTCATGCCCGAGTCGCGGTAGAGTTGCTGGGTGGCGGGGATGGAGCGGCGGGTGAAGTCCTGGCGCTGGTGGTATTCGCCTTCTTCGAGCAGGAGCACGGCGATGCCCTGCTCGGCGAGCTCCTTGGCGACGACCGCGCCACCCGCGCCCGTGCCAACCACGACCACGTCGCACTCCAGCGTCTCGCCCGGCGAAAGATCCCGAGCTGCGGTGACCTGGCGCATCCACGCCTGAGGCTTCTCGGCGGCGACGGGCTTCTCCCAGACGCAGCCCAGGCTCTGGTGGATGCCCAGGTCGTCGAAGAACGCGATCTTCACCGGGTAGGTGAGCGCCAAAAACAGCGCGCGGCGCACCGGGTCGTTGCCGGAGTGCAGCGACCAGATCAGTGCGGAGCGGCGCTCGGTGTCCAGCGCGGCGAAGCGCTGGCCGTGGCGCGCGAGGCAGAGCCCGTCGAGCAGGCCGAGGAGCTTCTGGTAGTGGCCGAGCGAGCGCGAGTCGAAGGAGCCGAGCAGGCGGGCCAGGCGATCGGCGGCGGCCGCGTCACCGCGCGGCAAGATGCGGCCGCCGGGGATCACCGCCTCCATGAGCGCGCGGGCGGTTTCGGCGTGGCGCTCGCCGAACGCGTCGCGGGCGATGGCACCCGGCGGCACCGCTGGTCTGGTGGGGGCGGAGCGGCGGAGCGGCGCCTCGTGGACGACCGGCAGGCTGGTCATGTCTCGGCCTCCGCTGCCTCGAGCAGGGGAGTCGCGCGGCCGCGGCGGAAGGTGCCGAGGAACGGCAAGAGGTCGTTCTTCAGATCGAAGTACAGCATCGCGGAGCCGACGACCTTGGCGTCTTCGTCCAACACCTCGCCGGGCAGCGTGGTCATGGACTTGAGGAGCCGGGTGACGCTCGGAGACTTGTGCCCGACGAAGCGGTAGCGCTTGCCGTCGTCTCCTCGGAACGTGAGGTCGTAGCCGATGAAGCCGGAGAGCGGGCGAACCTCCAGCGTGCCGTTGGCGGGCACCTCCTCGGCCAGCCCCTCGGCGTGCAGCTTACCGCTGAGCGAGAGCTTGCCCCGCCGGAGGTAGGCCACGGCGTCGGTCGCGTCGGCCTCCGCCCGGAACCACATGGTCTTCCGGCCGCTGCCGTCGTTCGGCGTCCAGGTGCCGCGCATCGTCTCGGTGAATCCATAAAGCGGAACAGCCATCCCACACCTCTCTCCTCAGGCTTCTCGTTTGGCGGCCTCGAGCAGCGCCTTGCCGTTTCTCTTCAGGTAGTCGTGCGCCGCCTTCTCGGCGGCCTCCGCGTCCTTGGCCTCCACGGCCTCGAGCACGCGTCCGAGCGCGCGGCGGACCCCGGCGCGATCGGTGAATGCGTCCCGGAACACGTGGGCGCGCCCCAGGTAGACCGCGAACATGGAGCCCGCCAGGGTGACGAAGATCTGGTTCTTCGTGGCGCGCATGATGTTGCGGAAGAACGTGAGCTCGATGCGCTGCACCTCGTCCGGGTCGTCGCCGACGGTTTCGAGATCTGCGAGCACCTGCTTCAGCCGCCGCACGTCCTCTTCGGCGCGCCGTTCGGCGGCCAGGCGCGTCAGGAAGGCCCCGAGCAGCGTGCGCGCCTCGATCAGATCGGAGAGCACCGCGGTGTCGATGCCCGAGGTGCGGAACACCAGGTAAGAGAGCAGGCGTGCGCCGGCCGTCTCCGTGGGGTCGAGCACCACCGAGCCGATGCCGTGCCGGGTGGAGATGAAGCCGAGCTGCTCCAGCCGCTGAAGCGCGTGCTTGAGCGAGGTGCGGTTGACCTGAAGCGAGCGGGCGAGGTCCCGCTCCGGCGGCAGGGTCGCGCCTCGGTCGTAGCGCCCGGCCAGGATGGCCTCCCCCAGCCGGGCCGTCAGGCGGTCCACCAGGCTCTGCCGCTCCAGCGGCTCGACGCTGTTTTCTGGGGTTTCTTGGGCCATGGGTACTGGGCCGGTGAGTGAGTGGCTGAGCCACTGTGCCTCACGAGGGGCCGGCTGTCAACCCGACTATCCTCCCGAGGGATGTCCTCTGGCGCCGCCCCCTCGCTCGCCGCGGAGCGTTGGGCTCGGGCTCGCCGGCACGCCGTGCTCGGCGTCGCCCTGGCGGGCGTGGTCGCGACGGCGGCGCAGTCCTGGCGCTGGTTCGTCGCCTACCACCGGAACGTCGTGGACGACGCGCTCATCTCGATGGTCTACGCGCGCCGCCTCGCCACCGGCGATGGCCTGGTCTTCAACCCGGGCGAGCGGGTCGAGGGCTACACGAACTTCCTCTGGACGCTGACGATGGCGCCCGTCTACTGGCTGTCGCGGCTGTTCTCCGGCGACTTCGTCGAGTGGTGCGTGGCGACCAGCATCCTCGTCTCGGCGCTGGACGTGGCGCTGGTGGTGGTGATCGGCCGGCGGCTCTGGGGCGATCGGGTGTTGCCGATCATCGCTGCCGTGGGCCTGTGCGTGCTCGACAACTCCTACACCGTCTGGGCGATGATGGCCTTGGAGAGTCACTACGTCGCGCTCTGGGCCCTGGCCACGCTGGCGGTCTGGACCTCCGAGCTCCGCCACCGCGCGCTCCTCACGGGGCTCTGCCTGGCGGCCGTGCCGATGGCGCGACCGGACGGCGCGCTGTTCGTGGGCGCGTTCGCGCTCAGCGAAGGCTTGCACGCGCTGGCTCCGCTGCTCCGCCGCGATCGGGCGCTCGCGCGGCGGCGCCTCGGCGCCTTGCTCCTCGCCGGCTCCGTCGCAGCGCTGCTCTTCGGCGCGTATTTCGCCTGGAAGTGGCGCTACTACGGCTGGCCCTTCCCGAACACGTATTACCTGAAGCTCGGCAGCTCGAGGTTCGACGGGCTCGTGCGCGGCATCGGCTACGTGAAGACCTTCGTGGAGGAGCGAGGCGAGCTGCCGCTGGTCGCCGTGCTCGCGTTGCCGTTCGTCCGGAACCCGACCGTCCGCACGCTGGCGCTGTGGGTGCCGGCCCACGTGGCCTACGTCGCCAAGATCGGCGGCGACTTCTACCCCGGGCACCGCTTCCTGGTGCAGCTCATCCCCGCGCTGGCCCTGCTCACCGGCCACGCGCTGTTCGGCTTCGGTGACTTCCTGCGCCGCCCGCGCGTCGCGCTCTGGGTCGCCCGCGCCCACGCGCGCGCCGCCCTCGCGTCGCTCTCCGCGCTCTACGTCGCCGGCGGCCTGGGCCAGCTCTGGCAGCTCGGGCTGTCGAAGGGGCCCTACGCGCTCGAGATCCGCGCCTGGCGTCACAAGGTGGACGAGCAGCGGCGGTACATGTCGTGGCTCGCCGAGCGCAGCAACCCGGACGACTACATGTGCACGGGTGACATCGGCTCCGCTGGCCTCTACGCCAAGCTGCGGGTCATCGACTACTACGGGGTCATCGACGCCTTCGTCGCCCACCAGGACAACCCGAGCTTGGGCCGCGGCAAGGCCGGTCACGAGAAGATGGCGGACGTGGGCTACGTGCTGAGCCGCCGCCCGAAGTACATCAAGTGGGGCTACCTACCGGGCATCTTCTGGAACGACGGCTACTACTTCGACACCTCGATCCCTCTGGACGTCGGCATGCCAGGGCTCTGGGTCCGGGACGACCTGCGCGGGCGCGGCAAGGTCGACGAGGCCGCATCGTTCCGCTTCTCCGCCCAGCCCTACGCGGGCTGGACCGCGACCGGCAACGCCTTCGAGGTCTGGCCCACCAACAGGCCGGCGCCGGGGCAGATGCCCATCAGCTACGCCGAGGGCTTCTTCGTCTCGTCGTTCCACCCCGTGCTCGGCGATCGCGCCACGGGCACGCTGAAGAGCGCGCCGTTTCCCCTCACCGGCGATCGCTTGTTGCTGATGATCGCCGGTGGCCACGACCCAGACAACCTGCGCGTGAGCTTGCTCGTGGATGGTGACCGCCGCTTCTCGGAGACCGGCGCGCGGAGCGAGACCTTCGGCCGCCGTGAGTGGGACGTGAGCGCGCTCCGGGGCAGACAGGCGGAGCTCGAGATCGTCGATCACGTGGACGGCAACTGGGGTCACATCCTGGTGGACGAGGTCGTGCAGTGGGTCGCGGATGCGGGGAAGGGAGGGTGACGCTGGTTCGGCGCCTGGCTCTCGGGGCGCCCTCTTGGTATGCTGCGACGGTGACCTCGAGTGAATCCGAGCGACGTGCCCGTTCAGCAGCGCGTGCTCGTTCGATGGTGCTTCAGAAGGGGCGTCTGGGTGAGCCAGAGGCCGACTTGACCCCAATCTCCGGGTGCGATGCGGTGAGCCTGGTCACCCGGCTCTCGCGCGAGAGCTGGCTCGAGACGGGACTCGAGTTGCCGGGCTATTCGCGCAAGCAGACCCCGTACCGGTTCGTGCGCGAGTCCCGCGGATGATCGAGCTGCCCGACGACTTTCGTGACTTGCTCGTCGAGTTAGCCGACGTCGGCGCCGAGTTCGTGGTCATTGGGGGACACGCAGTCGCTTTCCATGGGCATCCGCGTGCGACCAAAGACCTGGACGTGCTCGTGCGTGCGGTGCCCGAGAATGCTGCTCGAGTGTACGCTGCGCTCGCGGCGTTCGGCGCTCCACTAAGCGCGTTCGAGGTGACTCGAGAGGACTTCGCGAGCTACGACGGAGTTCTGCAAATCGGCTTGCCACCCCGCCGCATCGACGTTCTCAATCGCGCTGCGGGAATCACGTTCGACGAGGCTGTCGAGGACGGCGCACACTTCGAGCTCGAGGGACGCCGGATCCCGGTGATCGGTCTCGAGCCGCTTCTGCGAAACAAGCGCGCCGCGGGTCGTGCACAAGACGTCGCGGACGTGGTTGCCCTGGAGAGCATCCGGCGACCCAGGCACCGTTGACTCCCAGGGCTCGCCCCCCTTGATCGGGCGGTCGAGCTCACTGGCAGTTGTAGTACCCCTTCGCGCCGTCGTACCCGCAGCTGGTGCAGGCGAGCTGCTTCACCTGCTCGTTCTCGCACCAGATCACGGTGTTGCCGTCGCAGCGCCCCTCGTAGGTCTCGCCGTGACAAGGGTCGGCGACGACGCAGGCGTAGTAGCCCTTCGCGGTGTCGAAGCCGCAGGCCTTGCTCTGGGTCGCGCAGCTCTGCTGGTGCACGCTTTGCTGCTCGCACCAGATCACGGTGTCGCCGTCGCAGCGCCCCTCGTAGGTCTCGCCCTGACACGGATCGCCCGCCCCGCCCCCACTGCTCGGCGTTTCCGCGAGGAAGCTCGCATAGGCGTCGGCCCGCGTGTCCACGCCGTACTGCGTGCAGCCCACGTCGCCGTAGGAGGTCACGCCGGCCACGACCCAGTCGTTCCCCAGCTTCGCGAACGCCGGGCCCCCGCTGTCGCCGTTGCAGGTATTCTTGCCCACCGTCTGGTAGGAAAAGGTCGTCGCCGAGACCGACGCGATGGGCATCACGACCGAGCGCTTCACGCCGGCGCCCGCGCCGTTCTTGTTGGTGATGCCGTAGCCGACGAAGGTCAGCTCCTTGCCCTTCCAGCTGGAGTCCATGCCGGAGGCGACGTTCATGGGCGCCACTGGCGCGTCCTGGGCCAGCGTCACGTAGCCGATGTCGTGGCTGATGCTCGCCGCGTCGTAGCTCGGATGAGCCGTGACCGAAGCGACGGGGATCACCGCCTCGGGCGCAGCGATGCTGGGACCGATCACGAACTTCAGCGACGCCGCCGAGACACCCTCCAGACAGTGCGCCGCGGTCAGGACCTTGCGCGGGCCGATCAGCGTGCCGGTGCAGTGCGCCGAGCCATAACGGGTCAGCGCGCCCGCCGCCGGAAATGCGCTCGTAGCTGCTCCGCCGACGATGTCGTGGCGGGAGCCGCTCGTCTCCTCCTCGGGCCCGCCGGCGAAGTCCACCGCGGGGCCGCAGCCCCAGAGCAACACTGACCAGAACCCGAGGGCGACGCGCGCGAGCATGCCCCGAAGACACGACGGCGCTCGCAGCGTGCGAAAATGACTGGGTGTTTGTAGGTGCGGCTGCGACGGACGCGCACCCTTGACGCCCTCGACCTAGAAGTTGGCGAGGTGGACCGAGACGCTGTCGCTGCCGGCGTCAGCCGTCACCAGATCCAGCTTCCCGTCGGCGTTCAGCAGCCCGGTCGCCACTTCGTACGGGTAGTCGCCCGTCGGCAAACACGCAGTGTGCTCGAAGCTGCCCAGCCCATCCCCGCTGGCGATGCACACGCTGAAGCCGCTCCCGGCGATCGCCGCGACCACCGCCGCCAGGCTGGGATCGTGATCGGCCTCGACGATGTCGAGGGTGCCGTCGCCGTCGAAGTCCACGAGCTCCATGAACGCGGGTGCCAGCACCGTCACCCCGGGCAGCGCCGCCGGTGGGTTCAAGGTCCCCGTGCCGTCGCCGGCCAACAGCCAGACCTCGCCGTCCAGGATGTCGAGCCCGCGATTTCCGACGACCACGTCCTGCTTCCCGTCACCGTTCACGTCGCCCGCGGTGATCGCCTGGGGCGCGATCGGGAACACCAACCCGGGTCGATTGCTCGCCTTGTACTTGGTGGGTGCGCCGAACGCCCCCTTTCCGTCTCCCATCAGCACCGAGACGGTGGGCGGAACCACCCGCGTGGCGGTGACGACGTCGAGCGCGCCGTCCGAATCGAGATCGACCAGCGCCGCCCGCACGGGGTTCGTCCCCGCGTCGAAGTCGACTCGGGGCTCGAACCCGCCCGGCGCTGCGGCGAGGAACACCGAGAGCGAGTCGTCGTCCGCGTTGGTGACCAGGAGATCCGGGCGCCCATCCTGGTTCAGGTCGCGCGCGATCACGAAGGTCGGGCTCTTTCCCGTGACGACCGTGGTAGCCGGAGAGAACGTGCCGTCCTTCTGGTTCGAGTACACGCCGAGCGTGCTGTCGGCCTGATTGACCACTGCGACGTCCACGAACCCGTCGCCGTCGAAGTCCGCGGCGGCCACCGAACGCGGCTCCTGCCCAGCGTCGAGCTTCCCACCCGCGGCGAAGCCGCCCTTTCCGTTGCCACGAAACGTGCTCAGCGTGGCGCCCTGGTTGTTGGCCACGACCAGGTCGAGGTTCGCGTCCTGGTCGAAGTCGGCGAGCCCGAGCGACGCGGGCGCCTCGCCGGTCGAGACGGAGGCCACGCGTCGATAGGGCCCTGACGGTTCGGGCTCGTCGCCCTGGCTGGTCGTGCACCCGGCACTCGCCCAGAGCAGTAGGAACGCGCCCACCGCTCGACCCCACGCGCGCCTCATGACCCAAGGGTCGCAATCCTTGGCCGAACGTGCAAGGCAGAGCGCGCCGGGTGGACGCGGTGCCGGCGTGAGGCCTTGCCGCCGCCGCCGAGCCCGCGGCGCGGGTTGCGCAGCACCCTGGACGCGCAAAATGTGTCCAGGTCCGCGGGGCGCTGTAGGCTGTGGGTGCGGTGCCGAACGACGGACAGGTGAAGAAGCTCGAGGCGCTGCTGGCCCGCGTCCGCACACGGGCGGCGGAGGCGCGCCCGGCTCGGGTTGCCGCCGGGCCCGCTGCGGCCACCCCCAGCCCGGCTCCCCCGTCGCTCGAGTCCGCGGAGGAAGCCCGCCGAGCGGAGCACGAGCGCCTCCGCGCCGAAGCGATTCAGGAGCTGAACGCGCGTCGCGCCGCCAGGGCGCGGATGCGCGAAGAGGCTGAGCAGCGCGCGGAAGCGGAGCAGCGCGAAGAAGAGGCGGGGTGGGAAGAAGCAGCGCGGCGTGCCGACGCAGAGCGGGCGGGGCGGGAGGCCGGGGAACGGCTGCGCGCCCAAGCAGCGCGGCTTGCAGAAGAGGCGCAGCGCGCGGAGGAGGCGCGGCGCGCGGAGGAAGCGCGGCTTGCAGAAGAGGCGCAGCGCGCGGAGGAAGCGCGTCGCGCGGCGGAAGCCGAGCGCGCGGAGCAGGCGCGGCGTGCGGCGGAGGCCGAGCGCGCGGAGGAAGCCGAGCGTGCGGAGGAAGCGCGGCGCGCGGAGGAAGCCGAGCGTGCGGAGGAAGCGCGGCGCGCGGAGGAAGCCGAGCGCGCGGGGGAAGCCGAGCGTGCGGGGGAAGCCGAGCGTGCGGGGGAAGCCGAGCGTGCGGGGGAAGCCGAGCGTGCGGAGGAAGCGCGGCGCGCGGAGCAGGCGCGGCGTGCGGAGGAAGCCGAGGGAGCCGAGCGCGCCGAGGCAGCGCAGCGCGCAAGGGAAGCGCAGCGCGAGGAGGAAGCCGAGGAAGCGCAGCGTGCCGAGGAAGCGCAGCGTGCCAAGGAAGCCGAGCGCGCGGAGGAAGCGCAGCGTGCCAAGGAAGCCGAGCGCGCGGAGGAAGCGCAGCGTGCCAAGGAAGCCGAGCGCGCGGAGGAAGCGCAGCGCGCCAAGGAAGCCGAGCGCGCGGAGATCGCGTCGAGGCGGGCACCTCCCCCGCAGAAGCGCTCATCCGTCGGCATCATCGCTGCGCTGTTGGTCGTGCTCGTGGTGCTGGGCGTAGTCGTGTATCGATTTGGCGCCGATGGTTCTTCGCCGCCTGCCAGCGCTCCCACGGGCGGAGCAGCGACCGCCGCCGCGTTCTCTGCTGCTGCATCGCAGCCGCCGGCTCCGAGCGCGGCTCCGAGCGCGGTTCCGGACTCGGCGGCTCGCTCCATCGAGCTCGGCCTCGAGATCCGCGCCGAAGGGCCTGCCCAGCGCCCGACCGTCTTCGTGGTCTCGAAGGCTCTGGGCATCGAGGAGCGGGTCACCGAGGTGCCCAACCCGTTCGTGTGTCGCCTGGCGCCGAGCGAGGGCGGGGGCAGTGTCACGTGTACCCCCGACACGCGCAAGGTGGAGCTCGCCATCGTCAAGCAGGCCGGCGCTCTCGAGCTCTCGCGCCCCGGCGGACCCGCGAAGCGGGCCGAGATCCCGCCCGGAGTCGAGGTCGTCATCGGGCGCTCCGAGAGGAGCTCTCGCGACCTGCCAGGCGGCCAATGCCCGCCAGGCGGGCAGAGTCGAACCCTCGAAGCGCCGTTCCTGAACCAATTCGACGCGGCGGCGGGCAGCAAGCTCAGCATTCTGATCCCGAACGCCGAACGGACTCGGGTTCAGCAGGTCCAGCTGTTCCGCAACCCGAGCGCCGCGCGCTGCCGCTCCGAAGGCACCGACCGCCAGAGGCACCTGCGCTGCGAGGGCGTCAACACGGAGTGCGACGTTCGCGTCGACGGCGCCAGCGTCGCGTTCGAGTGCACCGGCGCCATCGTAGCCGCGGGACGCGTGCTCCTGCCTTGCGGTGCGGAGGGTCGATTGCCGACCAGCGGCCTGATCGCCCACGTTCCGTACTAGATCACTTCGGGATCGGCGGGACGAAGACCTCGTTGATGGGGGCGACGCTGGCGCCACCCGGGTAGGCGTAGCTCACGTACTGCGTGTAGAAGCCCTGGAACTGCTGCCCCGTGTCTGCGGAGCCCCAGCCCCACACAGTGAGACCGAAGGGCAGCTTGCTCGACATCTCGCGGCGCCCGTTGTTGCAACCGCCCTGGGACTCGAAGTTGTGGCGGACCAGATCGAAGTAGGTGTATTCGAAACTGCCGGAGGTTCCCACGGGCTTCCACCCGGTCAGGACGCCCGCGCAGTCGAGTGTGACGTCCTCGAACCCGTTCTGATCCTTCACCCGGACGATCACCAGGTTCGTCTCCGGGTAGGTCGGGTCGGTGAAGAACACGTAGCGATCGAGGTACTCGCCCGGGGGGATCACGTTGACGAACTCCGCGTCGCCCCGGCCGTCCGCCTTGGCGCTCGGGTTCTGTTGCTGCGGGTCGTACAGGCCTGCGCCGGTCATGTGCGCCGACATGTAGAATGGATGGTGGTCGTCCTGGCTCCTGACCACGAACGGTCCCGGCGCACTGAACTGTGCGACCTGTCCCTGCGCCAGGCTGCTCGGAGCGCCAGCGGGCGGGGCCGGCTCCCAGGTCAGCGTGGTGCCGTCCACCGCGCCGACCATTGATCGGTTTTCGTCGCCGCGGCCCCAATGGGTTCAGCGGTGTCTGCCATGCTCTCGACCACGTCCCGGCTCTTCGTCGGTCTTTCGTTGGTGTTCGCCCTCCTGGGCTGCTCGAGCTCGCCCGCCGGGCCCGAACTTCGCGAGAGTCCGGCGGCCATCTACTACGGCGGCGTCGAGACCGGGGAGCCGTGGGTGGTCGCGGTCCACTATCCTCGACCGGGCACGGGGAAGATCCGTCTGTGCACCGGCTCGGTCATCGCGCCCCGTGCGGTGCTCACCGCCAAGCACTGCGCCCACGACGAGGTGTCGAACGGCGTCTGGCAGTCGCTCGAGCCGTCCGTCTTCACCGTCGCCGTCGCGACCGACGTCACGTCGCCTTCCGGCGTGCAGCATGAGGTGGGCGTCACCGAGATCCGCACCACGCCGGGGGTCTACACCAAGGCCGACGCGCTGGGCGGAAGCGACATCGCGGTCTTGATCCTGGACGCGGACGTCGGAGCACCCGTGAAGCCGGTGTCATCGCTCCCCGCGGCGGTGGGCGATCCGCTGCGGATCATCGGCTTCGGCTTCACCCAGGACGACCAGCTCGGCGTGAAGCACTCGGGCGATGCCCTCGTGTCCAGCGTGGCGACGGTGATCAAGTCCGAGGGCCAGTCCTGGACGTGCAGCGGCGACAGCGGCGGACCAGCCCTCCACGCCACGCGCGGGGAGATCTTGGGTGTGACCAGCTTCGGTCCGAGCGCCTGCAAGGTGGACGATAGCTACTACACGCGGCTGGACGTGCACGCGGACTTGATCTCGCAAGGGATCGAGGCCGGCGGCGGTGGAGCCAGCGGCGCGGCGGGAGCGGCCGGCGCGGGCGGAGGCAGCGCCTGCGCATCGAGCAGCGATTGCCCGTCGGACTTCGAGTGTCTGGCCGGCGCCTGCGTGGAGTCCGGCGCGCCGCCGCCCGCTCCTCCGACGGCGAGCGGCGCGAGCTCGGGTTCGAGCGGCGGCTGCAGCATCGGCGCGCGGCCGGACGGTTGGGCGCTGCCGGTCCTGATGCTCCTCGTGCTCGCCCGGCTGCGGCGTTCGCGCCGCGTCAAGGCAGGCCCAAGAGCCCCTTCCACTCCGTGGCCGCGCGGTCGGAAGACAGGCGCCTTCCGGCCCATTTGCAGGCGCTAGCGGCGACGTCGCAGTAGCGATCGAGGGCGCCGGGATCTGGCAGCTCGAGCTCGCCTTGCAGCCACAGGTTCAGGAGCAGGAGCTCCATCGGCGTGTTGCCGGTGCGCTCGCCGATGCCGAGGGCGCAGCCGTGGATGCGGTCGATGCCGTATTCCAGCGCCCAGAGCGCGTTGTCCAGGGCGAGGCCCCGGTCGTTGTGGCCGTGCCAGTCGAGCCCGACGCCGTCGATGCCGGTCTCGTCGATCAGCGCGCGGGTGAAAACGACCAGGTTGCGCACGCCGTCGCGGGTGGCGTGCCCCACGGTGTCCGCCAGGCACAGCCGCTTGGCCCCGGTCTCGAGCGCGCTCTTCCAGATTTCACGTAAGGTCTCCGGGCGGGCGCGGGTCGTGTCCTCGGTCACGTACGCGACCTCGACTCCCTCCTTCACCGCGAACGCGATGGCCTCCGTGCTGCGCTTGACGATCATCGCGAGATCCCAGCTCTCGGCGAGCTTGCGGATCTCGCTCGTGCCGATGAAGGCGTAGGCGACGACCGGTTTGCCGACCTTCTGCTGGATCTCGGCGATGGGCACGATGTCGTTCACGACCGTGCGCGCGGCCATCACTGGCCGAATGGCGAGCTTCTGCGTCACGATCTCGCGGCAGGCGGTCTCGGAGTCCTGGTAGTTCCGCGACGAGGCGGCCGGCAGGCCGACGTTCACCAGGTGGATGCCCAGGCGATCCATCAGCCCGATGAGCTCGAGCTTGTCCTCGATCTTCGGGTCGATGACGGACGGGTTCTGGATGCCGTCGCGCAGCGTCTCGTCCTGGAAGGTGACTCCGGCGTGCATCAGCTTGGCGACACCCCGGGCTCGGTTCCAGTCGTAGGGCTCGCCGGATTTCTGCTT
Source organism: Polyangiaceae bacterium (assembly GCA_015075635.1). NCBI lineage: Bacteria > Pseudomonadati > Myxococcota > Polyangiales > Polyangiaceae > Polyangiaceae bacterium. Next base: position 6,482 of record JABTUA010000004.1, on the reverse strand, counting down.
CGACCCAACCACGCGAGGTTTGTAGCGCGAAAATTCTGCCCTTGCGAGAGCTTCTCCGGCTATCTTGGGCCGCCTTTTCTGAAGGAGTGGGACATGAAGAAAGCCTTCGCGTTGGTTGCGTTGATGTTGGTGGTGGGCTGCGACAAGAAGGAAGCGGCGCCGACCGCGTCCACCGCTGCCGCCACGCCTGCGCCGTCAGCAGCCCCCGCGGCGACCAGCGCCGCCGCCGCGCCCAGCGCAGCGCCCGCGCCCAGCGCCGAGAAGGCCGAGGCCGAGGAGGAGTACGAGCAGGAGGGCCTGGAGAAGGGCGAGGTGATCGTCGGCTGGCTCCAGGACGAGAAGGACCCGGGCCAGTGCGCCGCGCTTCCGGCCAAGGAAGCCGAGAAGGACAAGTTCGACGCCAAGAAGATCGAAGAGGTCGCCAAGATGATGAAGGCGAAGGTGGTGCCGAAGTGCCCCACCGAGCTCTTGCAGGGCACGTGCAAGATGATGGGCATGCTCGTGAACTACAAGGGCCCCGAGTACACCCCCGACACCGCGCAGGCGCACTGCAAGAAGAACCGCGGCAAGTGGTTCGACTGACGCCAGGCTCGACCCAAGTGGTCTTGGCAACTGCAGATCGCGATCGGCAGGAGTAGCGAAGACCCACGAGAACGACCGGCGAGGCCGGCGGAAGCCTCCTCGCTACTTCCCTCGGGCGCCGCGCCGGAGCGTGCCGGCGTTCCACAGCCACTCGCCCCGAGTCGCACACACCTTGCGAATGCGCTCGTCGAGCGCGCGCGTGAGGTCCTTGGCCGAGGCCCGGTTCTCGTCGTTGTCCTTCAGCGCCTTGTCGCAGTCGAAGCCCGAGGCCACGCGCGCTTCGAGCTTCTTCGCCTCGCTCGGGACGAGCTCGACTCGGATCACCTGCCGGTCTCTCTCGTCCTTCGGCGCCTCGGGGTTGTCCACGACCCCAGCGGCGACGGGCAGCTCCACCAGCTTGACCAGCTTCTTGTTCCGCGCCGCGTAGAGCGCGCGGGTGTAGAGCACCGCGCCCTCCTTGCTCTCCGCGTGGTGAGCGCACCACACCGTCTCGTCGGGCTTGTCGCCGAGCTTTGCCGCCTCGCAGCCGTCCGAGACGAGCTCGACCTTGATCTCGCGCGCGTAAGCCCAGGCGTGGAAGTCCCAACCCACGTCCGTCGCCGGCGGCGCTCCCGGCAACTCCGGCGGCGCTTCGGTCGAGCCCGTCTTCTCGGCTGCGCTCGCCACGGGCTTGGCTTCCTCGCGCTCGGGCGCGGGCTCCGGCGCGCTCGGCTCGGGGGTCTGGGCGCTCGACGCCCCACAAGCGGTGAGCAGTCCGGCGAGCAGAAGCTTCCTCATCGTTTCACCCTCGGGTCAGCGGAGCCCGCTCCGGCGTAGCAGGCGGTGGAAGTGGACGCGCCCCATGCCGGAGGCGCGCGCCGCCGCCGACACGTTGTCGCCGTGCGCAGCGAGCTGCGCGGTCAGATAGCGACGCTCGAAGTCACCGAGGGCGCGATGGCGCGCCTCTTCGTAAGGCATGCCGATGTCCACGGCGCCCGACACCGGGAGGCTCGGCTCCGGAGGGAGCCCTGGCTGATCCAGCACCACGCTGCGCTCGACGGCGTTCTTCAGCTCGCGCACGTTGCCGGGCCAAGCCGAGCGGGCGAGGGCGGACAAGTGCTCGGCGCGGGTCAGGCGCTCAATCGCCGCCGCGCTCGCGCCGAAGGTCTGCAAGAAGCGCCGCACCAGCCCGGGAATGTCCTCCGGGCGCTCGCGCAGCGCGGGCAGCCGTACGCGAACGACCGCCAGCCGGTAGTACAGGTCCTCGCGGAACTGCCCGCTGTTCACCATGGCGCGCAGGTCGCGGTTCGTGGCCGCGACGATGCGCATGTCCACCGGTCGAGGTTGGTTCGAGCCCAGACGCGTGATCTGCTTCTTCTCGAGCACGCGCAGGAGCTTGGGCTGGAGCTCCAGCGGCAGCTCGCCGATCTCGTCCAGGAACACCGTGCCGCCCGACGCCTCCTCGAACGCGCCGACCCGGCGCTGGTCCGCGCCGGTGAAGGCGCCGCGCTCGTGACCGAAGAGCTGGCTCTCCAGCAGGTTGGCCGGCACCGCGCCACAGTCCACCACCACCAGGTTCGCGTCGCGCCGCGGGCTCGCCTGGTGGATGCCCTCGGCGGCGACGTCCTTGCCGGTGCCGGTCTCGCCCTCGATGAGCACGGTGGCGTCGCTCACGGCGACCTTCTCCAGGATGGCGAAGGCGGCGCGCATCGCCACGCTGCCGCCGATCAGCGCGCCGAAGCCGTCCTTGGCGGACTGCGCGATGGTGCTCTCCTTTTCGCCCAGGTTGAAGCTCAGGACGGAACGTCCCAGGCGAATGGCGCTGCCGGTCTTCAGGTGAGCTTCGACGACCTCGGTGCCGTCCACGAAGGTGCCGTTCAGGCTGCCCAGATCCCGCACGCGTGCGCCGCGACCGGCCACGGTGATCTCGCAGTGAAAGCGCGACACCGTGGGGTCCGACAGCACGAGGTCGTTCGAAGGGTGCGAGCCGATGGAACAGCGCTCGGAGGAGGACTTCCAGCTCAGCCCGCGCGCGTCCCCTTCCGCGACGCTCAGGCTGAACGCCCGCACCACAGGTGAAGCAGCCCGGAGCGGGTCGAGCTCGACCGTGCCCTCCGCCTCGGCGTCGGGTCTCAGCGTCCTCCGCTCGCCGGCGCTCATCGCGGCCGACGATACCAGGGCCGTATCCAGATCGGATACACCGCAGGCTCGGGAGCGTAGCGCGGCCGGATACACCTCGCGGCCTCTGCGCCCGAGATCCCGCACGAAGGGCGCTCGCGCGCCCGTGGCCTGGTCGTTGCAGCGTCACTGGACATGCAACGAACCACCTTCTCCGCCTCGCTCCTCATCGTGCTCACCAGCGTCGGGCTCGGCGCCTGCTCCGCCACCGCCGAGGACTCATCCTCTGCGGGAGCCGGCGCGCCCAGCGGCCCCACGGGTTCTGGCGGCAGCGGCGGTGGCGTGCTCTTGACCGGCGGCACGAGCTCGGGCTCGGGCGGGTCGACCGGCGAGGTCTGCACGTCGGGACAGACCCGAAGCTGCTTCCCCTGGGACGCGAGCAAAGAAGGTCAGGGCGCCTGCCAGGCCGGCACGCAGAGCTGTGAAGGCAGCGGCGAGCTCGGCACCTGGGGCGCGTGTCAGGGAGCGGTCGGACCCGAAGACGAGATTTGCGACGACGGCATCGATCAGGACTGCGACGGCGCCGACGCGAGCTGTGGCGCCGGCGGCGCGGCTGGTGCGGGTGGCTCCGGTGGCGGAGGCGGCGGTTGCGTCCCGACCCCGGAGAAGTGCGGCAACGGCATCGACGAGGACTGCGACGGCGTGGATCAACCGTGCAGCGACGAGGTGTGCCAGAGCATCAACCTGTTCGGCGACTGCCTGACGGTGTCGTGCCCGGCGAACGCCCCGTACCCGAAATCGTGCAACGTGTTCTTCTCTCCGGGCGACGAGCGCGGCTGCGTGGCCAGCACGCCGACCAGCTCGGTCGTCTACTTTCAGGCTGGCGATCAGTGCAACGTGGGACTGGTCACGGGGACGCTCTGTTGCAGCAAGACCCCGCAGGCGCCGCTGACGCAGCAGTCCTGTCCGATCAACAAGCCACAGCCGATCCACGCGACTTCGAAGTCGGAGTGCCCGGCGATCAAGAAGTAGGTAGTCTGGTCCCGGCGCCATGCCGGCGGAGGAACCGACCCCAGCGACCGATCTGACGGTCGACGAAGCCCCGACAGTCGCCGACGCCGACGCCGAGCGCACCATCGAGGAAGCCGCTCTCCAGAAGGAGAGCCACGCGCACGCCGCAGTGGGCATGCGCCTGACGCTGATCGGGGCCTTGGGCTGCGCGGCGCTGCTTCAGCTGGTGGTCCACAAGCGTCCCGTCCACTGGGTGATCACCGGGCTCCTGTTCGCCATCGCGGGTGTGTCCGTCTACCTGGATCGCACCGCGGCGGGCGTCCACCGCGGGCGGCCGCCGGCGCGGCTGCTGCTCGGTCTCTTGATGGCGCTGGCGGCCCTGCTCGCCACGGCGTACCTGGGCTTGCTCTCCAGCACTTCGCTCCTGCTCGCCATCATCGTCTGGGCGTTCGCCAGCAACGACTACGCGTTCGAGGCTTGGCTCGTGTACCTGACCTGCGCGCTCGGCTACCTCGTGCTCGTCGCGCTCTCGCTGACCCACGTCTTGCCGCTCACCGGCTCCGTGCTCGGGCTCCAGAAGGAGAACCTGCGCGCGCTATTCGGCCTCTCGATCCTGCTCGAGGGCCTCCTGGCGATGGTGTTCTGGTTGGCCTGGACCAGTCGCCGGGCCACGGTGGGCGCCATCAGCTACGTGGCCAAGGCGCGGCTCGAGGTGGAGCGCCGCCGCGCGTTGCTCGACGAGGCCCGGGCGGAGCTCCGCCAGGTGCGCGACGCCGCGCGCCTCGGGCGCTTCTCCGGCCGGACCATCGGGGACTTCCAGGTGGGCGAGGTGATGGGCCGGGGCGCCATGGGTGAGGTGTACGCGGCCGAGACCAAGGGCAGTAGTGCCCCGGTCGCGCTCAAGGTGCTGCACCCGCACCTGATCGACAGCCCGAGCGAAGTGGAGCGATTCGTGCGCGAAGTGAACATCACCTCGGCGCTGAAGTCCCCCCACGTCGTGCGCGTGCTCGGCGCCGGCACGGCGTCGGACGGCAGCCCGTTCTTGGCGATGGAGCGGCTACGGGGCCGCGATCTGGCGGAGATCCTGCGGAGCGACGGACGGCTGTCGCTCGGCGACACGGTCAAGCTGGTGCGCGAGGTCGCGAGCGCCCTCGGCGTGGCGGAACAGGCCGGCATCGTCCACCGCGACGTGAAGCCTCAGAACCTGTTCCTGGTCGAGGGTGACGCGCCGTCGTGGAAGGTGCTGGACTTCGGCGTATCGCGCTTGGTCGAAGCGACCAGCTCGTTGACCCAGGGCGCCATCGGCACGCCCGCCTACATGTCGCCGGAGCAGTGCCGGAGCGCGGCCGTCGATCATCGCGCGGACGTGTTCGCGCTCTCTTCGGTTGCCTACCGCGCGCTCACCGGTCGCCCCGCCTTCAGCGGCCCCGACCAGTACGTGATCCTCTACAGCATCGTGCACGAGCAGCCCGCGAGCCCGAGCGAGCTCACCATGCTCCCTGCCGACGTCGAGCTCGTGTTGGCGCTCGGCCTGGCGAAGGATCCCTCGGAGCGTTTCCAGTCGGCTACCGAGCTCGCCGCGGCGTTGGCCCAGGCGCAGCACAACGCGCTCGGTGAAGAGCTGCGCGGGCGGGCGCGCGCCATCCTGGAGAGGTCTCCGTGGGGCTCGGCGCCGGAGCGGTCGGAGGAGGGGGCAAACCCGTGAGCCGCCTCAGCGGCTCCAGAGCAGCGCGAGCTCCAGCTCGATCGCATCGAAGGGCGGGATGCGCGCGCAAGCGTCGCCACGCCACGCGCCTGTGCGCCGCCAGTCTCTGCCGTCGAGGACGTGCGCTTCCAGTAGCTGGAGAGTCGGATTGACCAGCCACAGGTGCTGGACCCGCGCGCCCGCGTAGACGGGCATCTTGTCCGTGCGATCGATCTGTTCGGTGCGGGGCGAGAGGATCTCGCACACCCAATCCGGGGGCAGCTCGATGGCGGCGGACTCTGGAAGCTCGGCCATGCGCTCGCGCTTCCAGCCCGCCAGGTCGGGGACGATGGGGCGCTCGCGAGCCTCCAGATGCAGCTCGGGCTCTTCGAGAAAGAGCCAGCCGCCAGGGCCACCGCGACCAAAGCGAAAGGGTCCGAAGAGCTGGTAGCTCAGGGCGCCGGCGGCGGCCTGGTGAAGCGGCCCGGGTCGCGGCGAGAGACGAAGCTCCCCTCCGATGATCTCAGCGACCAGGTGGGCCGGCGCGTCCAGCACGTCCTGGTACGTCGCCGCCTTCTTGGCCGGGGCAGCCATGGTCGCAGGATACCACCAACTCGGGCCCGCGCCTCTGCGCTCCAGGCCGAGAGCAGTCTCGATCGGTTCTCCGCGAGGCGAGCTGGGTCGCCACCACCGGCTGGGAAGTGGTGACCCGGGACCGGGCGGTAGAGAGGAGCATGGGCCGCACAGGAGCAAGCGCCATCGAGCCGCTACGGGGGCAGGAGCCCGAGGCAATGATCGAGGCGGAGTCTGTCAAGGAGCAGGTCGGCGCGAAGGCCTTGGCCGCGCTCACGCCGGCGCCGGCGGAAGCCGGCGGTCTCTGGAGCTCGAGCCGCATGGGATCTGTGCCGTGGCCTGGACGGCGCCGAGCCAAATGTCATGCATCAGCTCGCGCCAGGGGCGCGTCCGCTGCTGCTTGCTGCGTAGAGTCACTCCGCGCCAGAGCGCGAGCAACGTGTACGCGATGCGCCCCAGGACCATCACGACGACCGTGGCCCGCGGGTTCTGTTCGATCCAAGGATGATTGTCCTCGGCGAAGGCGCCGCCCTGG
>JABTUA010000002.1:1500000-1597500 GCA_015075635.1 Polyangiaceae bacterium | reverse complement strand
TCCTAGACCGGGACACCGAGTAATCCCACGCTTCCGAGAAAAGCCGCGCGCAGAGCTCCTCTAGTGATCGTACTGTAAACCGACTCAGGTGGGCGGGGTGAATATCCCAAGGCGCGTGAGAGAACCCTGGTTAAGGAACTCGGCAAATTGACACCGTAACTTCGGGAGAAGGTGTGCCGCTGGCGGTGAGAGGCTTCGCGCCTCGAGCTGTCGACGGTCGCAGTGAAACGGGAGTTGTGACTGTTTACTAAAAACACAGGACTCTGCGAAGTCGAAAAGACGACGTATAGGGTCTGATGCCTGCCCGGTGCTGGAAGGTTAAGGGGATATGTCAGGGGCAACCCGAAGCATTGAACCGAAGCCCCAGTAAACGGCGGCCGTAACTATGAATTGACTGACCGTTGTAGTTACGTAAATAAATCTGGCTATATGCTGGAACACCCGGTTGAGACATTGGTACTCGCGACTAGGTACTTCGGTGCCGAAGAGGGTCGCAGTGACAATTCAATGTGGACGGGCAATCAGCAGGAAAGGCTCGAAATGTTCGACGCGAAGAAGGTACCCCCGGAGATCGGTTGGTACTTCGCCGGCTTCGTCGACGGGGAAGGGAGCTTCAACGTGAGCTTCCGACCGCGAGACGACTTTCGGCAACCATGGAAAGTCTCGCTGTGTTTCAACATTTCACAGCGAGATCCAGTAATCCTGAGCCTAATCAAGAGGCATCTGGGTTGCGGAACCATGCGACAGCGAAGTGACGGCGTCTGGTACTACGAAGTGAACAACCTCTCTGCAATCGCAGAGAACGTCATTCCCTTCTTCCAGCGCTTCCACTTCCTGTCCGCGAAGAAGAAGCGAGACTTCGCCAAGTTCGAGGCGCTCGTGACGCTCCTCCGGGAGCAGCGGCACCTCACTCGAGCCGGGATCGAAGAAGTTCTTCGGATTCGGCGCGACATGAACGACGGTGGAAAGCGACGCTACACGGACGATGACATCATCGCCCGCCTTCGAGAATCCTCAGAGACTGCACGCCAGACCGCGCCAAGCGCGGATGATACAGTCCGACCTGCACGGTAACGTGCAGAGCACGGCAGAAATGACCGTGCCCCCGCGGATCGACCGCGGGAGCAACAATGCGAACGGTCCTAAGGTGACACTCGTTGCCCATGTGAGCCGTGAGGCTCACATCGTACTTGGCTGTATGCTGGAACATCTGAGTATCCGGCGGTACTCGGTCTCGCCTTCGGGCGAGGCCAGTGAGAATCCGTCCGGTGCAGACAATCAGCAGGGAAGTCGGTGCAGCAGCCGCTGCGCTTGACCCCTCAGAGACTGAACGCCAGGCACCCGCAATCGCGGGTTGAAGATACAGTCCGTACCCCACGGCGACGTGGGGAACCCGGCGGAAACGACCGGGTCACGGAGAGCGCGCACGCGACCTCCGGGGTAACAGGCAGAGCGAAATTCCTTGTCGGGTAAGTTCCGACCTGCACGAATGGCATAACAACATCTCCACTGTCTCGACCAGGGACTCAGCGAAATTGCATCGGGGGTGAAGATGCCCTCTACCCGCGGAAAGACGGAAAGACCCCATGAACCTTAACTGCAACTTGGCAGTGATTTTCGGGTTGTTCTGCGTAGGATAGGTGGGAGGCTTTGAAGCCGGGCTTCCGGGTTCGGCGGAGCCACCGTTGAAATACCACCCTGGATAATCTGAGAATCTAACCTGCACCCGTGATCCGGGTGAGGAACACTGCCTGGTGGGCAGTTTGACTGGGGCGGTCGCCTCCTAAAACGTAACGGAGGCGTGCGAAGGTTCCCTCAGGCTGATTGGAAACCAGCCGTAGAGTGCAAACGCAGAAGGGAGCTTTACTGTGAGACCGACAGGTCGAGCAGTTGCGAAAGCAGGTGTTAGTGATCCGGTGGTCCCGTATGGAAGGGCCATCGCTCATCGGATAAAAGGTACTCTGGGGATAACAGGCTGATCGCGCCTGAGAGTTCATATCGGCGGCGCGGTTTGGCACCTCGATGTCGGCCCATCGCATCCTGGGGCTGGAGCAGGTCCCAAGGGTTCGGCTGTTCGCCGATTAAAGCGGTACGCGAGCTGGGTTTAAAACGTCGTGAGACAGTTTGGTCTCTATCTTCCGTGGGCGTAGGACACTTGAGAGGAGCTGCCCATAGTACGAGAGGACCTGGGTGGACGTACCTCTGGTGTTCCGGTTGTCACGCCAGTGGCATAGCCGGGTAGCCATGTACGGAACGGATAACCGCTGAAAGCATATAAGCGGGAAGCCGGCCTCAAGACTAGGTGTCCCTGCCGCAAGGCACTAAAGGCCCCTCGTAGACTACGAGGTTGATAGGCCGGGTGTGGAAGCGCTGCAAAGCGCGGAGCTAACCGGTCCTAATAGGCCGTGCGGCTTGATCATCTCTCTAAGGCACAATTGTAGTTGGCGCCCGGAGTCCGGGCGACGAGTCACGACCTCAACGCGAGTTGGAAGTCGCCTCGTCACGCGAAGCCAAGCGCACGTGTGTGTCGCTCCTTCGAGCTCTCGAAGCTCGGAGTCGAGCAGCTGGCTATTGAACGCAAAAACGCCCAACAGGTCACGGTGGCGATATCGAGGAGGCCACACCCGATCCCATCCCGAACTCGGAAGTTAAGCTCCTCGGAGCCGATGGTACTGCACGGTCCCCGTGTGGGAGAGTAGGACGCTGCCGGGTTAATACCCCAAAGGCCCCAAGTTTCACGACTTGGGGCCTTTGCTTTTTGTGGGCTTTTTTCTGATCCGTGATCCAGGGACGTGCGAGCGCGCGGCCGGCGTTTGTCCAGAGTCGGCCCTTTTGGGCCTCGGAGGCGCTCCGGCGTTACGCTCGCGGTGCTCGCATGACACGGCGGACCAAGCTGAAGCTCGGGGGCGGCCTGCTCGGTGCGGCGCTCCTCGCGGGAGCGCTCGCGTTCGGGCCGCTGGTGCGCGCGAAGGCGTCCGAGCAGGCAGCCCGGCGCGGTGCGGCGCTCGAGATCGGCGCAGTCCGGCCGGGGCTCGGACGCGTCTGGCTGCGCGACGTGGCGGTGCGGGTGCCCGAGGTGCCGGCGCTGGAGGTGCGGCTCGATTCCGTGGAGGTGCGGGTCACGGGAGCGCTCGGCGTGCGCGAAGTCCGGGCGCACGGCGGCAGCGCCCGCGTGCGCGGGACCCTCGACGAAGTGCGCGAGCAGGTGGCGCGTTGGCGCGAGAAGCTGCCGGTCTCGAGCGGCGGCGGGGGCGCGACGACGTACTCCGCGGACGGGCTAGCGCTGGACTGGGAGGGCCTGTCGGAGGGCCGCCAGCTCGCCTGGGGTGTGGCCTATTCGCGCTCGGGCGGGCGCGAGGAGCTCTCGGCGGACCTCGTGCGGGCAATGCTGGCGGGGATCTCGCTGGAGGTGCGCGGGGGCCGTGCGGTGCTCGGACGCCGAGACGGGCGGCGCGTGCTCGAGCGGGTCTCGACCGAGGCGGTGGCCTTGGTTGGCGATCTGGGTTCTTCGGCGCCGGACCGGGCGGCGCCGGTGCCGAGCGACGGCGCTGCAAAGGCCAAGCCTGGCGAGCCCGCCGACCGCTGGAACAGCGCCCGGCTCATCGACGCCGAGCGAGGACCGCGGCTGCGCGCGGCGTTCTCGCGTGTCGCGGGCCTGGTCGCTGCCGCATTGCCCGAAGGTTCCGAGCTCGACCTCGGCGGGCTCACCGCTCGGCTGGTGCGCGCAGGCGAGACGCTCAACGTGGGGCCAGCGCGCCTGCGCGTCGTGCGCGCGCCGGACAAGGTGACGGCGTCGCTCCTGCCGGCGCCCGACGCCGAGCACGCGCTCAAGCTGTCGCTCGAGGTGCCGCTCGGTGAGGGGCCGGTGGGCGCGAGCGTCGAGGGTGGTCCGGTGAGCCTGGCGGCCCTGGGGGTTCAGGAGGGGGACTTCGGCCTGCTCGACGTGAACAAGGCCTCCCTCGAGGCGCGCGCCAGCGCGACCTTGTCGGCGGACGGCAAGGAGCTCGGCTTGTCGGGAAACGCGAAGCTCGCGGGGCTCGCCGCCCAGAAGAAGTGGCTCGCCCCGACTCCCGTGCGGGGGCTCGGGCTCGCGGTGCGCGGGCGCGCGGCGTTTTGGCTCGACGGCACGCGACTGCGCATCGACTCGGGCGAGGTCGAGGTCGGCAAGGTGCGCGTCGAGCTGAAAGGTGAGGTCGAGCAGAGCAAGGACCACAAGAAGATCTGGCTGGAGGGCGGCGTGCCGCTCGCGTCCTGTCAATCGATGCTGGACGCGACGCCGGAAGGCCTCATGCCCCTGCTGGCGGGGACCAGGCTAACGGGCACTTTCGCGCTCACCGGCAAGCTGGAGGTGGACACCCGAGCGCTCGACAAGATGCTCACCAAGTGGTCGAGCGTGAACGAGTGCCGCATCACCGGGGCGCCGGCGGAGATCGCTCCCAGCCGCTTCTCGCGCTCTTGGACGCGCGAGGTGCTCGACGTGACCGGGCGCCCCGTGCAGGTTCAGAGCGGGCCGGGCACCATGGGTTGGGTACCGAAGGCGGCCATCTCCAAGCACATGGATACGGCGGTGTTGATCTGCGAGGACGGAGCTTTCTTCCGCCACCACGGCTTCGACGAGGAGGCGATTCGAAACTCGATTCGCGAGAACGTGAAGGCCGGGCGCTTCGTGCGGGGCGCCAGCACCATCAGCATGCAGCTCGCCAAGAACCTGTACTTGTCCCGGGAGAAGACCCTGTCCCGCAAGCTCCAGGAGGCCGTGCTCACGCACCTGCTCGAGCAGGAGCTGACGAAGGACCAGATCCTCGAGCTCTACCTGAACGTGATCGAGTTCGGGCCGGGCATCTACGGCATCGGTCCCGCTGCGGCGCACTACTTCAACTCAACGCCGAGCCAGCTCTCGCTCGGGCAGTCGCTCTACCTGGCGTCGATCTTGCCGAATCCGAAGCGGCAGTACTTCGGCGCCGACGGAGCGGTGACGCCCGGCTGGTCGGAGTACCTGCGCAAGCTGATGCGCATCGCCGTCAAGATCCGCCGCGTCAGCGAGGCCGAGCTCGAGGAGGCACTCGTCGAGCAGGTCTGGTTCAAGAAGCCCAGCTCGCCTCGCATCGACGGCGAGCACGACAGCGGCGGAGCGGAGCTCGAGAGCCCGCCTCTCGAGTCCGAGCAACAGGAGTATTGACTACCGACTACTTCTGCCCGAGCGCGCGCAGCTTGGCGAAGAAGGCGCTCAGGCGCGCGGCGCACTCGTCGCGACGCACGCCCGCGGTGATCGCGAAGCGATGGTTCAAGCGCGGGTCACGCCCGATCTCGAACAGCGTGTCCACCGCGCCCGCCTTGGGATCGGGCGCCCCGTAGACCAAGCGCGCGACACGGGCGTTGACCAGCGCCCCGGCGCACATCGGGCAGGGTTCGAGCGTCGCGTACACGGTGGCGCCGTCCAGGCGCCAGTGGCCGACGACCTTGGAGGCGTCGCGGAGCGCCAGGATCTCCGCGTGGGCGGTCGGGTCGTCGTCGAGCTCGCGGCGGTTGTGCCCACGCGCGAGCAGCTGGCCGGTCGCGCCGACGATCACGCAGCCGATCGGCACGTCCGCGTGGGCCTCGGCCAGGTCCGCCTCGGCCAGGGCCTCACCCATCCAGTCGTCGTCGCTCTGGGTCATGGCCCAGGACCCTGGCGCACCCGGCATGATTCGAACATGCGACCCTCGGTTCCGTAGACCGATGCTCTATCCAGCTGAGCTACGGGTGCTTGGAGGGGCGCTCAATAGCACGAAAACGCCTCGACTCAACTGAACAAACGGGTCCCGCGCTACTCTCCCGGGCCGTGGCGCTCCGGTCCCCCATCACCCTCTGCGGCTCGCTCTCGCTGCACCCGGTCTCCCTGGGCGCAGCCATGCACAGCGCCGGGTATCGGGCCTTGGGGCTGCCCTTCGTCTACGTGCCCTTCGCGCTGGTCGAGGCGGACCTGCCGGCGGCGCTCGCCGGCATGCGCGCGCTCGGCATCCGCGGCTTCGGCGTGTCGATGCCCTTCAAGCTCTCGGTGATGCCCCTGCTCGATCGCCTCGACCCGCTCGCGGAGCGCATCGGGGCCGTCAATACCATCGTCAACGACGACGGCGTGCTCACCGGTCACAACACCGACGCCTGGGGCGCCGCCCGCGCGCTGGCCGAAGCGCTGCCGCTCGCAGGCAAGCGGGTCGTGGTGATCGGAGCCGGGGGCGCGGCCCGCGCCGCCGCCTTCGCCTTCCACGAGGCCGGCATGCGCGTCCACATCGCGAATCGCACGAAGGCGAAGGCCGAGGCGCTGGCGCGCGACATCGCGATCGACATCGACTCGAGCGGCCTCGACGGCTTGGCCGCTCTCGACGGCGTGGACGCCGTCGTCAACTGCTCGTCGGCGGGCATGGACGAGTACGGCGCGGAGGTCGTCGTGCCCGAGGGCCTGCTGCAGCCAGGGCGGGTGATCATGGACATCGTCTACAAGCCCGTTCACACGCGCCTGATCGAGGCGGCCGAGCGCGCTGGAGCGCGCACGGTCCACGGGGGACGCATGTTGCTCCACCAGGCCTGCCGGCAGTTCGAGCTGTACACGGGGCGGGACGCCCCGATCGCCGTGATGCAAGCCGCGCTAGAGGCGGGAATCGGCCAGTAGGCCGGTGCTTTGCAACAATTGCATAGGCACAGGAGGGGCATGACTCGGCTGCCAGGGCGGGTATCGAAGGCTCTCACGCGCCCGAGACGATTGACTCGCCCTTACGGATGGTTACCCGCTTCCCCGGGCTGCTGGCACGGTCACTGCTAAGGGGCAGGCGGCTTGGTTGTCGGCGACTCGCTCGGCGAGCCCGACCTTAATTGCTTGGTCTTGGACGCCCCGGGGATGGGGTGCTGAAAACGTCGGCTTTCTTAGCTTTCTACTTCTTCTTCGTCGCTTAGCTTGTTCGGCTTGGACACGGTTCCTTGCAAACCCCGGCGGTACCCCCGCCGGGTTTTTTGCTTTTGTGCCCCGCGCTAGCGCGGCAGCCCGAACAGGCCCCCGGTGGGCGACTCGGCGTGGCAGCGCTCGCAGAGGGTCAGCACGCCGTGCTCGGCCGTCCGCCCACTCGCCTCGAAGGCCGAGTATTTCCAACCGCTGCCCTGGCGTTCCATCACGTAGATGGGGCCCGGGCGTCCGGTCTTGGCGTCCTTGTGGAAGGCTGCGACCAGCGTGCCGATTGGAAGCGACTGGTCGGGCCTGAGCGCCAGGTAGGCCTCGCGTGCGGCTGGGCTCACCCGCACGTCGATCAGGTAGGCGGAGGCGCCGTGGCCCCGCGATGCGAAGGGCTCCGGGTTCGCGGGCGCCCAGGCCGCGACCTCGTCGAAGCGTGCCCAACGCGGCGCCGGGCGCGGCGCGGTCGCTGCACGTCGAGGCTGGCTCGGCTCGGCTTCGGGAGGCCGTCCGCCCGCGCAGGCCAGCGCGACGAAGCCGAAGAGCACGAGGGTTACGGTGGCTGCGCGCAGGTGAGCTGCATGGTACCACGAGGCTTCGCATGTCGCAGAGCTCGGTCGTGCTCGTCGTCACGCTCGTGAGCTGTGCGGCCGCCGCGCCGCCGCCCAAGCCGGCCTCCACCGCGGCGCACGCCGAGCCGGCGCGCGCGGGGCCGGGCGGCGAGGAGGAACCTCGGATCTCGCCGCGCGGCTGGCTCGGCGTGGAGGTCAGCGTGGCCCCGGACGCCGACGGCGGCGTCCTGGTTCGCAACGTGCTGCGCGGCTCCCCGGCCGAGCGCGCGGGGCTCGAGACGGGGGACCGGATCCTGAAGCTGGATGGTGCGCCCGTGCTGGGGCCGGAGGACGTGGTGCGTCTGGTGGGAGCGCGGGAGCCTGGCGCGCGAGTGCCGCTGGTGGTGCGCCGTGGGGATTCCCAGCGCCTCTTGGCGGCCGAGCTCGGCGCTGCGCCGGACGAGAGCGGGGTGATGAAGCTCTCGTTCGTGGACGCGGCCGCGCCGCGCCTCGAGTCCCTCGAGGCCGTCCAGGGCAGCGTGGAGCCGAGCCTGCCCGCGCTGCGTGGTCGCGTGGTGGTGCTCGAGTTCTGGGCGCCCTGGTGCGGCGTGTGTCGGTTCCTGGTGCCGAAGATGAACGAGTGGCACGAGCGCTATTCGGCCCAGGGCGTGGTCGTGCTCGGGATCACCATGGACGCGGTCGTGCCCGCGACGCACGCCGCGGCGCAGCTCGGCATCGGCTATCCGGTGGCCTCCGATCACAGCGGCAAGACCACGCAGGCCTACCGCGCCAACGCGCTGCCGACCTTGTTCGTGATCGACAAGCGCGGCGTGGTGCGGGACGTCATGGTGGGATATTCGTCGGAACGGCTGGCCGAGCTGGAGCGGCTGGTGCAGAGCCTGACCGACGAGCGCTGACGGGCTAAGCTCCGGCGGGTGCGTTCCGGTCTGATGCTCCGCGCCTCGGCGTGTGTCGTGCTGGTGGCGTCCGCAGCGGTCGCGCAGGTGGACGCGCGCTCGCTCGGGCGCGTGCTGGAGCACAAGTCGCCGGATCGCGCGCTCTCGGTGCTGGTGGAGCTACCGCCGGGCGCGCCGGCGCCGCCGGGGCTGGTGAGCGTCGCCCCCGGTTTTGCCGCCTACCACGGCAACGTCGCCAGCGTGGCGGCCCTAGCCTCCGCTCACCCACACTGGCCGATCACTTGGGCGCCGCCCCGCCGCCCGCTGCTCAACGCCGCCGACGACACCACGCGTGTCGCGCAGTTCCGCGATCTCACCGGCCTCACCGGCACAGGCGTGGTGGTGGGCATCGTCGACACCGGCTTCGATCCGAAGCACCCGGACTTGCGCGACGCCGCCGGCAAGTCCCGCGTCGCCTGGGCGCTGGACTTTTCCATGCAACCCCTGGGGCGTCACCCGGATCTGGAGGCCGACTTCGGCTGCACCGGCAACGGCTACTCCTGCGCGGTGCTCTCGGCAGACGATATCGACGAGCTGATCGCCAGCGACTCGGTGCTCCTGCCCCGCGACACGCTCGGCCACGGCACCCACGTCGCGTCGCTCGCGGCGGGCAACGGCCTGTCGCAGAGCCCTGCCAAATACGTCGGGGTCGCACCCGAGGCGACGATCGTCGGCGTGCGCGTCACGCGCAGCGGGGACGGTGCGATCCTCGATCCCGACGTGCTCTTGGCCACGCGCTTCGTGTTCGAGCGCGCCAAGGAGCTCGGCTCGCCCGCGGTGGTGAACCTGAGCCTGGGCAGCGACTTCGGGGGCCACGACGGGCTCACGCCGCTCGAGCGCGGGCTCGCGGCGTTCGTCGGGCCGGGCACTGTCGGGCGCGCCATCGTCGTCGCCGCGGGCAACAGCGGCGGGGTCTACGGGGCGGTCTACTCCGGATATCCGCAGCCGTTCGGCATCCACACCGAGGTCCACGTGCCGCGCGAGTCGAGCGTGCGCGTGCCCATCATCACGCCGCCGGTGGGAAAGAGCAGCACCAGCGCCACGGTCTACGTTTGGATCAGCGGTCGCCCCGGTGATCGCCTGGAGGTCGGTGTGGACGACTCCGACGGCGAGTGGATCGAGCCCTTGCCGCCGGGAGAGGGCGCCGCCTACTCGGACAAAGGCGTGGAGGTGACGATCCTGAACCAGGTCGTGGGAGCGGGCAGCCCGATCACCCAGGGCTCGAACGGCGCCGTGGTCATCATCGAAGGGACGTGGGCCGCCAGCACCACCTTCGCGCTGCGGCTCGAAGGTCACGGCACCGCGCGGATGTGGCTACAGAGCGAGGGCGACCTCACGCCGGGCGCCGGGTCCCCCGGCGCGCTGTTCCCGCGCGCGAGCAAGGAGGGGACCATCGGCATCCCAGCCTCGAGCTCGGCGCTCATCGCGGTCGGCGCCACGGTCAACCGAGTGCTCTGGGAGGATCGCAACCAGGAGAAGGTCGTGCTGCAAAAGCTCGGCACGATGAGCCCGCCGGTGCCCGACTCGACGGCCTATTTCAGCGGAGCCGGTCCGAGCTCGAGCGGTCAGATGAAGCCGGATCTGGTGGCGCCAGGCGCGTTCGTGATCGGCGCGATGTCCTCGCTGTCCGACCCCGACAAGAACGGCGGCGCGGGCATCTTCGCGGGCGGCAGCGTGTGCGGCGAACGCCCCGGCTGCCTGGTCATCGACGACTTCCACGCGCTCTCCAGCGGCACGTCGATGGCCGCGCCGATCGTGTCCGGCGCCATCGCGCTGCTCTTTCAGCGCGATCCGTCGCTCGACCAGCTCGGCGTGCGGACGTTGCTCCAGGCCGGCTCTCGCGCGCTCGACGGAACGGTGCTGCTCGAGCAACAGGTGGGACCGGGCGAGCTCGACCTGGTCGGCACCCTCGCGGTGATGGATTCGGCGAAGTCGCCGCTCGGGACCGAGCCGGACGCGAGCGAAAGCTGGATCGCGCTCGCGGCCTCCTACGCGCACCCCGATCCCAGCTGGCCCCTCGAGGCGCTGCTCGAGCTGCGCTCCGCCGAGGAGAACATCGTGGACGGTTTCGATCCTTCGAGCCTCGAGCTGGCCGTGGAGGGCGGGCGCGTGGTGACGCCGCTGACCCGGCTGGCACCCGGGCTCTGGCGCTTCGCCGCGGCTGGGGATGCGGGCTCGGGAGGCGGCGAGCTCCGGCTCGCGCTCAGCTTCCGGGGCCAGCCGTTCCTGGCTCGGAGCGTGCCCATCGCGGTGGATCGGGCCCTCGCCGAAGAGGGTGCCGACGCCCGCGGCGGCTGCTCGATCACTGACCGAGGCCTGCACCCCGGCGTGTTTCTGCTGCTCTCGATCTTCTGGGCGCGCCGGCGCAACACAAGGAGCCGGAGCTGATGCACCGCCTCCTCGCGCTCTCGGTCCTGTGTGTGCTCGCTGCTTGCGCCGAGCCGCCGCCTCCTCGGGCTCCCGAGCCGAAGCCGGAGCCGGAGCCCGCGCCGAGCGCGCCCGCGAGCGCTGCGCCCGCCACGCCGAGCGCCGCGCCGCGAGCAGAGAGCCCGGCCGACGCTGCACCACCGCCGCTCTCCTCCCCGAACGCGCCGGCGCTCAAGACCGACGCGAAGGAGCCCGAAGCGCCCGCGGGTGATCCGCGCACCGCAGGCATCCGGCGCATCGGCGTGGCCGCCCAGGATTGTCACGCGCGCCATGCTCTCGGCATCAAGGGTCGCCTGACGCTGCGCATCGCTCCGGATCAGAGCGGCGCCGTCAAGAGCGTCAGCGTAGTTCGCGCGAAGAGCTCGAAGGAGCTCGCGCTGCCGGCCTTCGAGACCTGCGTGCTCGACGCGGTGAAGAAGGAGCGCTTGTCGCCCGCCCGCGACGAGGACGACGAGCTCGAGTTGCCGCTCACGTTCGAGCCGAACCACTGAGTCTAGAGCTTGGTCAGGTACACCGTGCAGCCGTGGGGCTCGAACGGCGCGTAGTCCGGGTCGAACGGATACGCGAGGCCCACGCCGCCCAGGTTCGTGCCGACGATCATCAGGCCGCGAGCACCCTTCAGATCCGAGAGCGCCTGCTCCACTCGAGTGCCGCGCTCGACGAACGGCGCGTAGATGCGCTTCAGCTCTTGCCCTTCCTCGTCGACGCTGACCAGCGCCCACTGGAACGACACCGGGGACTCCCACTCGGCCTGGAATCCGAGCTCCTTGTCCCCGAGATCCTGGTCCAGCTCGAGCCAGACGTACATCACGCCGGTCGGCTCGATGGGTCGCAGCGAGGCCACGCGGCGCGGCAAGCTCGACAGCTTGATGGACCAGTCGAAGCGCGCGCGGCCGAAGGAGCCGGTCCACTCCAGCGCCGGCAGGTGTCCGCCGTCGTCCCGCGCCCCGAGGAACCCGCGGGCGACGGCCAGATCGGCGAACAACATGGCCGCGTCCCGCGGCTTGTCGTCCAGCGCGCGGCGGAGCGCGTCGAACAGATCCGGTGAGTTGTCCCAGAGCAGCGCGCGGGGCTCGGTCTTGCTGACGGCGATGGAGAGCAGGTGGGTGGCGAGCGTGCCCGGGAAGCCCGTGCCGCGGCTCGCGTCGAGGTGCTCGAAGAGCAGCGCCGCGCCCTCCGAAGCCGGTCCCCGCTCGCGGGTCGCGATGGCCCGCTCGGGGTTTGCTTGCACGTCGTCGATGGCCTCCAGATCGGCGCTCACCGGCGGCGCGCCGAGGTGCCAGAGGTGCGTGGCGTAGGCGCGACGCAAGTGTGGTGTCTCGGCGGGATCGAGCGCGAGCGCGATGGCCTCGCCCACACAGAGCGTCGCGTCGCGGCTCGACGGCACCGGGCCGACGCGACAGAACGCAGCAGCGCGGTCGAAGCGCCCGGTGACGATGGGCTCGGCTTCGACCTCCAGGCGCGCCGGCTCCACGCTCAAGTAGAGGTCCAGGGCATCGCTGCCGCCTCGCCCGGCGTCCCACGCTGGGGCGGGCAAGCCGAGCACGTGGACCAAGCGCTGATACGCACCCTCCAGCGCCACCAGCGCCTGCGCTGCCGCGGTCTCGCTGACCCCCGCGCCGCGGTGAACGCAAACGGGGTAGCGAAACGAGCAGCCGGGAGGCTCGACGTCCCCGGGCCTGTCTGGGGCCGAGGGAACCCGCGCGCCCGTGGGCAGCCAGGGGTCTCTCTGGACCGGCGCCTTCTCCGGAATGGGGCCGCCGCCGAAGAGCAGCGGGCGCTCGCGCGGGGGCTGGGCTCGGGCCGGGAGCGTGAGCGCGAGCGCCGCGAAGGCGACCGCGAGGCACCCCACGCCCCGGAGATCCCGCGGAGAATTGACACGCTCGCGCACGGCCGCCCTATACTGGCACACCCGGAGAGGGGCTCCCGCACCACGAGGCAGCATGGCCGTTTCGCGATTCGACCCGTCCCACTCGGTGAAGTTCGACCTGGGGCGAGGATCCGTGCACCTGGAGGGCGCCGGCCCCCGCCTGCTCGTCCCGCCGGACGCGTTGGTCGAGCTGTGCAAGCACGCCGGTACAGAGTCGTTGGCGGACTTCGGGCGCAAGCTCGGGACCGAGGTCGGGCTCCGGATCACGGCGCACTGGGGGGACTCGGGACAGAACATCGGCGTCGAGGGCTTCGTCGAGCACCTGGGGGGCAACCTCGCGCTGCTCGGCTTCGGCTCGCTGTCCCTCGAGCGTTGGGGCAAAGCGCTCGTGTTCGTGATCGAGGGCTCGCCGCTCGGCAGCGCGGGCGACGCGCTCCTGGGTGCGGTGCTCGAGGGCGCGCTCCAGCGCTGCATGGGACGCGACGGGCGGGCGGTCTTGCTCGGTCGCGACGCTGACCACGTTCGCTTCCTGATGGCAGGCACGACCGGCGCCGAGAAGGTGCGGGGCTGGCTGGCGGAGGGCAAGACCTGGGGTGACGCCATCGCGCGCCTTCACGAAGGAAGCGCAGGATGATGAGCACGCAAGATCAGATCGCGCGCCTGCAAGGCCTGCTCGAACGAGTTCAGAAGAACGCGTCGATTCCTCGTGCGAGCGCAGCCGTGGTCGCGCCGATCGCGATGGCTCCGCCGGAACCCGAGCCCGAAGAAGAGCTCGTGCCCATGGACGAGCCGGTCATGATCGCGGAGCCGGAGCCGATGGTGGCAGAGGCCGAGCCTGCGGAAGAGACCTCCATGGTGCGCGCCATCGAGGAGCCGGCCGAAGAGGAGGTCTCGGTCGAGACCGGCGAGGCGTCGATCGAGGATCTCGACCTGCTCGAGGACGAGATCGTGGACATCACCGAGGCGCCTGCCGAGGAAGAGGCGCTCGTCGCCGAGGCCGAGGTCCAGGAGGA
The DNA here is from genome assembly GCA_015075635.1 of Polyangiaceae bacterium. NCBI lineage: Bacteria > Pseudomonadati > Myxococcota > Polyangiales > Polyangiaceae > Polyangiaceae bacterium. The sequence continues at coordinate 1,583,761 of JABTUA010000002.1, read as the reverse complement.
AGAGGAGCCCCCGGCGTCCTCCCGCCGCCCCATCGCCGGCAGCATGGGCGAGGCCCTCGCGGGCGCCGCGGACGCCGTCGAGATGGACGAGGGGCGCGAGATCCCGCTCAAGACCCCGCCGCCCGAGTCGGGGCCCCAGGCGGCGCCGCTGCCGCAGGGCATCGCCGCTCCGGCGGTCCCCGACCTCGACGAGCTCCGAGAGGTGGACATCGTCTCGAGGACCCAGCCCACCGCCGCGCAGCTCGGGGCGACGGTCGAGCTCGAGCCCGCGGAGGAGGCCGAGCTCGAGCTCGGGGAGCCCGTTGCCGAAGCGCCGCCGGTTCACGCCGTGCGCGATGAGGCGCCGATGCCGCAGGCAGTACGGGCCGAGGTGGTCGAGCGCCCCGCCATCGCCACCTCGGCACCCGCAGGAGCGTTCGTCTCCGCGGCGCGCTCGTTCCATCCGCAGAGCTTCGCGGAGCTGCTCGACGCCTCACTCGCGCTCGGCAAGAGCTGACGCGAGGTCACCGGCGAACGCGCGCTCGGGCTTGAGCCATTCGACCGGCTGAGCGCGCAGCCAGGTGCGCTGCCGCCGCGCGAACACGCGGGTCGCGCGGTAGATGCGCTCGCGAAGATCGGCGGTGTTGCCGCTGCTGACCGCCTCGCGGATCTGCTTGTAGCCCACCGAGCCCATGGCGCGGGCCTCGCCGAAGCCTTGGGCGATCAGCGCCTCGACCTCCGCCACCCAGCCTGCCTCCAGCATGCGATCGAGGCGCCGCGCGATGCGCGCGTCGAGCGCGTCGGCGGATTGGCGCACGCCGAGCAGCCGGTGCGGGTGACGCACGCGGGCGAAGGCGTGCTCCGCGTGCCAGCGGCTGAGCGGCGCTCCCGACAGCTCGAACACCTCGAGCGCGCGGCTCACTCGGACGAGGTCGTTCGGATTGAGCCGCGCCGCCGAATCCGGATCGACCCGGACGAGCTCGGCGTGGAGCGCGGCGCGTCCTTCGGCCTCGGCGCGCCGCTGGTGAGCTTGGCGAATCTGCGCGTCGGCCGGCGGCGTCTCCGCCAGACCGTAGAGCAGCGCGCGCACCCAGAGGAAGGTGCCGCCGCACACGATGACGCGCCGTCCCCGCGCGGAGATCTCGCGGATCTTTGCCTCCGCGAGCTGGGCCCACTGGGCGGCGTCGAGCGGCTGATTGGGCTCGACCACGTCGATCAGGTGATGCGGCGCGCGCGCCAGCTCCGCGGCGCTGGGCTTGCCGGTGCCGATCTCGAAGCGGGTGTAGACCTGCACGCTGTCGGCGCTGACGACCTCGCCCCCGAGCGCCTCGGCGAGGCGCACCGCGAGCTCGGTCTTGCCGGACGCGGTGGGGCCCACGACGACGAGCAGCTCGTCCGACATCAGCGCCGCCCGACGCGACGGTCCAGCTCGTTCCAGCCCGTGAACGTCACCACCGGGCGCCCGTGCGGGCAGTGCCCGGCGAAGTCGGCCTCGTCGAGCGCGCGGAGCAGCGCCGTGGCCTCGCCGGCGGAGAGCGGATCGCCGGCGCGAATGCTGGCGTGACAGGCCATGGTCGCGAGGGCCAGATCCACCGCGTCCGAGAAGCCGCGGCCGCCGCCGCGCAGGACCTCGCTCAGGAGGTCGCGGACCAGGCGCTCGGGGCTGGCCTTTTGCAGCAGCTTCGGCACGGCGTGGATGCTCAAGGTCTCGGGCCCGCGCACGCGCAGATCGAGCCCGACGGCCGCGATCTCCTCGCCGCGCGTGGCGACCAGGTCGGCTTCGGCGCCGGTCACTTCCATCATGACGGGGAACAGCAGCGCTTGCGAGGAGACCGCGCTCGAGCGATACGCCTTCCGCAGCTTGTCGAACGTCACGCGCTCGGCGGCGGCGTGCTGATCGAGGACGTACAGACCGTCGTCCGCCTCGCAGACCAGGAAGGTGTGGCGCACCTGAGCGACGAAGCGCAGGTTGGCCCAGCGCATCTCGGGCCGCGGGCGGATCGGCGCGCGGGCCGCGTCCTGCACCGCGACCAGGGGCTCCTCCGGCTTGGAGTAGCTCGCCGCCGGCGGGTCAGGCGCGGTCGCCGCGAGCCCCCAAGGATCGGCGGGCTCGGCGGCGGGGGCGGCAGGCTCGGGCGGCGCGGGTGGCGGCGGGGGCGGCGCGACGCGCGCGGGGTTCCAGCGCCGGGCCGGCGGGATGGAAAACGCGCTCGACAGCTCCCGCGACAAAATCGAGTAGAGCGCGTCGTTGACCGCGCGCGGATCGGCGAAGCGCACCTCGGCCTTCTGCGGGTGCACGTTCACGTCCACCAGCGCGGGATCGATGTCCAGGTAGACGACGCCGCGCGGGTAGCGCCCGCGCTCCAGCACGCTGCCGTAGGCCTGCGCGACCGCCAGCGCCAGCGCGCGATCGCGCACCGGACGGTCGTTGACGAAGAGCCGGAGCCCGCCGGCGCCGGCTCGCGCAGTCTCCGGTCGCCCCAGGAACGCCTCCACGGAGAGCGGGCCGCGCTCGCCGGTGCAGCGGGCCAGCTCGGAGTCGCCGAGCACCTGCGCCACGCGCTCGGCGCGGGTCGTCACGTGCAGCCATTCGCGCACCGGTCGCCCATCGCGCACCAGCGTGAAGCTGACGTCCGGGCGCGCCAGCGCCGCGGACTCGACCACGTCGGTCACGTGCCCCGCCTCGGTGCCGGTGGCCCGCAGGAACTTGCGGCGCGCCGGCACGTTGTAGAAGAGGTCGCGGATCGCCACCGTGGTGCCCACCGGCGTGCCGGCGGGGCGCGCCGTCGGGGGCGCCCCAGCCTCGACGACGAGCTCGACGCCGGCGTCGCTCTCTCGTGCGCGGGTCGTCAGCGCAAAGCGGCTGACCGAGGCGATGCTCGGCAGCGCCTCACCCCGAAAGCCGAAGGTCCTGACGTGGCCGAGCTCGGCGAGGGAGCCGATCTTGCTGGTCGCGTGGCGCTCCAGCGCGAGCTTCGCGTCGTCGTCGCTCATGCCGCTGCCGTCGTCGGAGACCCGGATCAGGCCGACGCCGCCGGCTTCGATCTCGACCTGACAGCGGCGCGCCCCGGCATCCAGCGCGTTCTCGAGCAGCTCCTTCACGGCGCTCGACGGGCGCTCGACCACCTCGCCGGCGGCGATCTGGTTCGCGAGCTCCGGGGGCAGGATGCGGACGTTCCCCACGGCCCTCGCTCAACTCTCTTCGGTCGGGCTGGGCTCCGGGCGCGCGAGCACCTCACGGGCCGAGCGACGCGTCACCGCGAAGGCGCCCAAGCCCAGCACGGCCAGCTGGATCCCCAGTCGGAAGCGGAACGTCCACCACGACTTCAGGCGCACGAGCTTGTCGAAGTCGGTCGGAGAGATCGTCGCCGGGCGCTGCTCGACGCCGCTCGCCACGATGGCGTCCACGACCCTCGAGCGCACCGGCTGGTACAGCGCGTAGCCCGCGACGAGCACGGCGATGTTGGCGGCGATGACCTGGAGCGCGAACCACGGCGACGCGCGCCGCGCGAACAGGGCCTTGCTGCTCACCGCGACCAGGAGCGCCCCCAGGATGACGTGCGCGACGCCGAGCGGCAGGGCGACCTTCGAGATCGAGATCACGCCGTCCACGAAGGCTCGGGTCAGGATGTCTTGGGTCGCGTCACCGCGCAGCGAGCCGAACGCGGACGAGAACGGATTCCTGACGATCTCGATGGCGGCGAAGCCCTCCGCCGCCGCCGTCATGCCCACGAGCCAGAGCGTGACCAGCGCGATCACCAAGAAGATGGGCCGCTTCGGGGTGCTGTCTTCGTTCGGGTCCGCCACGCGAGCTCTCGACTAGCATGCCCCAGGGGAGCGTCAGAGCAAACCCGCGCGGCGGGCCGCCTCTTCGATGCCGCCGCCGCTCCAGGCGTCGGCCTCCAGCGTCTCGGTCGCCGCGGCCTTCACCTCGTCCGGTGCTTGGCCCATCGCGTAGCTCCGGCCGGCGGCCTTCAGCATCGAGATGTCGTTCACCCAGTCGCCCACGGCGACGGTCTCCTCCAGCGTCACGCCGTAGTGCTCGGCGATGCGCCCGAGGGCCGTGGCCTTGCTGACGCCCGCCGCGCGCACGACCATGCCCCAGCTCGCGTCGAGATCCTGGCGCGCCACCGAGAAGAAGCCGATCTGGATGTGGTCGCCCACGCGCTCGAAGATGCGCTGCGCGGTGGCGCGGATCTGCGCCTCCTCGCCCAGCGAGACCAGCGCCGCCACCGTGCGATCCTCGGCGAAATGGCTGGGATCGAGCACCCGGGGCAGGCGCACCGAGCGCTTGGACCAGAGGCCCACGAAGGGCAGGAAGGGGTCGCCGCGCTCGTCGTGGAGGATGGTGTCCTCCGCGAACAGGAAGGTGATCGGGTCGAACTCCTCGACGGCGTCGAAGAGCGGCTCCGCGGCCTCGCTGAGGATGGGGTGGGTGGCGATGGAGCTGTCGTCGCGGCAATCCACCACCTGGCTGCCGTCCAGGCAACCGACGGCCCCGGCCACGCCGATGCTGCGGGCGATCTCCCGGGTGCCCGAGTACATGCGCCCCGTGCACACGGAGACGTGGACGCCGCGCTTCGTGAGCTCTGCGATGGCTCGGTAGTCGCTCTCGTGCACCTGACCGCTCGAGTCGAGCAGGGTGCCGTCGAGGTCGGTGACGAGCAGCTTGAAGCGGGTCAGCTTGCCGTCACCGGATAGACGGAGACGCGCTTCTTGTCTTTGGTGGCGAATTCGTAGGCGACGACGCCGTCCACCAAGGCGAACAGCGTGTAGTCGCGGCCGACGCCGACGTTCTTGCCAGGCGCGATCGACTGCCCGACCTGGCGCACCAGGATGCCACCGGCGCGAATCGCTTCGCCGCCGTACACCTTCACGCCGCGGTGCTGCGCGTTCGAGCCGCGACCGTTACGAGTGGAACCGCCACCTTTTTTGTGTGCCATCGCTCAGCCCTCAGCCCTGAATGCCCGTGATCTTGACCGAAGTGAGCTCCTGACGGTGCCCCATCTTGCGGTGGTACTTCTTGCGGCGCTTGAACTTGAAGGTCGTGATCTTCTCACCACGGCCGTGCTCGACGATCTCGGCGCTGACCTTCGCGCCCGCGACGGTGGGCTTGCCCACCTTGATGCTGTCGCCGGAGATCATCAGCACCTCGGTGAACTCCACCTTGGTGCCGGGTTCGCCCGCGAGGTGCTCCACCACGAGGGTGTCGCCCTGGGCCACTCGATATTGCTTGCCGCCGGTGCGGATGACTGCAGTTGCCATCGGAAGGGCGCGGACCCTAGCTCGCAGGTCCGGGCCGCGCAAGACATGAGCGGATTTTCAGGGGAAGTCTCCCCACCGGCCTCCTGGCCGATTCTGCTTGCCCGGATTATGGAGTGAAACTATACAACCGGCATGATCTCGTTCGAGCCCACCGAGGACCAGAAGCTCATCACCGGCACCGTGTCCGATTTCGCGAAGGCGACGCTCTCGCCGCGCGCCCGAGAGTTCGAGAAAGCCCACGCCGTGGCCGCCGATGCTCGCAAGGCGGTGCACGAGATGGGGCTCAGCCTCGCCGCCGTGCCCGAGGCGCTGGGCGGACAAGGCCTTGGCCTGCTGACCGCGGTGATGATCAACGAGGAGCTCGCCTACGGGGATCCCGCCGCGCCCTTCGGGCTGCCGGGCTTCGGGTCCTACCTGCTCGCCGCGCAGGAGCTCGGCTCCGACGAGCAGGCCAAGGAGCTGCTCGCGCCCTTCGCCGATCCGGCCGCTCACGACACCTTCGGTGCCGTCGCCTGGAGCGAGAGGAAGCCGAACCGGGAGCGCGCCGGCTTCGTCACCAGCGCCAAGAAGGTCAGCGGTGGCTGGGAGCTGACCGGCGCCAAGGCCTTCGTCGGCAACGCCGACCTCGCGAAGTCCCTGATCGTGTTCGCACAGGTCGATGCCGCCGCAGGCTGGAACGGCATCGGCGCGTTCGTGGTGAAAAAGGAAAACCCCGGGCTGCGCGTGGCCGGGCGGCACAAGACCCTGGGCCTCGACTGCGGTCACTTCGGCGAGCTGGTGTTCGAGGCCGCCAAGGTCAGTGATGCCGATCGGCTGGAAGGGCGCGGCGACTTCATCGCGGCGTGCACGCGCTTCTTCGCCAAGTACGCGCTGATCGTGGCGTCGCGTCAGGTGGGCCTCGCGCGCCTCGCCTTCGACGTGTCGCGTGAGTACTGCGACATCCGTAAGGCATTCGGCAAGCCCATCGGCCACTTCCAGGCCATCGCCTTCACGCTCGCCGATCGCCACATGGACGCCGAGAGCGCCGGCGAGCTCGTGCGCCGAGCGGCCTGGTTCTGGGACAGCGGCAAGGAACCCGGTCCGTGCCTGCTCGCCACCGCGCAGGCCGTGGCGCACGCGCACCAGGTCGCGATGCGCTGCGCCGACGACGCGGTGCAGCTCCACGGCGGGGCCGGCTTCATGCGCGACGTGATCGTCGAGAAGCTGATGCGGGACGCCAAGCAGATGGCCCTCGCAGGTGCCACCGCCGAGCAGATGGACCAGCTCGCCGCGGCCGTGGAGCTGGGCATCCCGCTCGACCCCGCCCTGGTCTTACCCACCCCCGAGACGCAGGCCGTCCTGACTTGAGCGCCCACGAGGAGACCCGAAAATGATCGACTTCGAGCTGAACACGCAGCAGCGCATGCTCAAGGAAGCCCTGCACGACATGGGCAAGAGCGTCATCCGGCCGCAGAGCCTCGACTGGGATCGCGAGAAGGCCATCGCCCCCGACTTCTTGCGCAACTTCTACATGATGAGCCAGGCCCTCCGCGGGGAGAACAACCCGATGGAGGACTTCAACGAGGGTCCGAAGAACCGCGATCCGAACAAGCCGGTGCAGACCAACCGCACCGCCGCCGTCGGCGCCGAAGAGCTCGCGTGGGCCGACGCCAGCATCATGCTGAGCGTGCCCGGGCCGGGCCTGGGCGGTCCGCCGGTGCGCGCGACCGGCACGCCGGAGCAGCGCGAGCGCTTCTTCTCCATCTTCCGCGACATGAGCGCGGAGCTGCGCTGGGGTGCCTACGGCCTCACCGAGCCGGGCGCCGGCAGCGACGTCGGCGCCATCCGCACGAGCTGCAAGAAGGACGGCGACCACTACATCCTGAACGGCCGCAAGTGCTACATCACCATGGGCGGACGCGCCTCGTGGGTGGTGATCTTCGCCACCGTCGATCCCGCCCTGGGCCGCGCCGGGCACCGCGCGTTCGTGGTCGAGAAGGGCACGCCCGGTTTCTTCGTCGGCAAGATCGAAGAGAAAATGGGCCTGCGCGCCAACGAGACCGCCGAGCTCGTGCTCGAGGACTGCCGCGTCCCCGTCGCGAACCTCTTGGGCGGCGAGGAGAAGTACCAGTCCAAGGAGGGCTTCATGACCGCCATGAAGACCTTCGACAGCACGCGCCCGCTGGTCGCCGCCATGGCCTGCGGCATCGGCCGCGCGGCGTACGAATACGCGCGGGACTTCGTCAAGGACAACTACGTGCTCGGCCGTCCCATCCCGCGCTACGCCGCCATCGCCGAGCGCCTCGCGCGCGTCGGCCGCCAGCTCGAGGCCGCGCGCATGCTCACCTGGAAGGCCGTGTGGATGGCCGATCAGCACGTGCCGAACGCCAAGGAGGCCAGCATGAGCAAGGCCCTCGCGGGCCAGGCCGCCATCAACGCCTGCATCGAGGCCATCGAGATCTGCGGCGCCCACGGCTCGCTGTCCGAGGATCACGCGCTGCTCGAGAAGTGGTTCCGCGACATCAAGGTCTACGACATCTTCGAAGGCACCGGCCAGATCCAGCGCATCGTGATCAGCAAGCGCTTGCTCACGGATTTGAAGGCGTTCTGACTCACGTCGTGCGCTCCCTCGCCGACATCCACTGGCCGACCTGGAAGGCCAAGGACCTGGCCACCCTCTTGTTCGTGGTCCGCGACGGGCAGGTGCTCCTGATCCGCAAGAAGCGCGGGCTGGGCGCGGGCAAGATCAACGGGCCGGGCGGGCGAATGCACCCGGGGGAGACGCCGCTCGATGCGGCAATCCGCGAGGTCGTCGAGGAGGTGTGCGTGACGCCGCACGACATCAGCGAGTGCGGCGAGCTCCGCTTTCAGTTCGTCGATGGCTACTCCATCCACGTGCACGTGTTCCGCGCGGCGGGCTGCACCGGGGAGCCGAGCGAGACCGACGAGGCGATCCCGCTCTGGACTCCCGTTGAAGCCATTCCGTACGACGAGATGTGGGCCGACGACCGCATCTGGCTGCCTCTGATGTTCGCGGGGCGCCGGTTCTCGGGGCGCTTCGTCTTCGACGGCGACGCGATGCTGGATCACGCCCTCGAGACCTGACTCACGGCAAGACCTGCTCGCAGCGGAAGAACTCGAAGCCCGCGCATACGCAGCCCGGCTCGCCGCCCACGCACTTGCAGTCCGGCCCGCAGCTGCAGTCCACGCCCGCGTAGCTCGGCGCGCAGTCGGCGCGACCGATACACGCCGCTTCGCTCTCGAGCTCGCCGCAGGTCTCGTCCGCCGCGGGCAGGCAGCTCTTCTGGGCGACGTCGCAGTTGAAGCCGCCCAGGCAGTCGGACTCCACCGTGCAGCTCGCGGCGGTCGTGCACTGCCCGGAGCCAAACAAGCAGAAGAAGCCCGCGCCGCAGTCCGCGTGGGCCTGGCAGCCGGCGGCGTCGCTCGTGCCGGAGTCCACTCCGTTCGTCGCGGGCGGGCTCTTGCCCGGCGACGTGCAGTCGGACTGCTCCGAGTCGTCGTCGTCGAACGGGCCGTCCCCGTTGTCGTTAGCTTCGATGTAACACCCCGACGACAACAGCAAGCTCCCGAGAAATGCGAACACGAATGGCCTCGACATGATCTCCTCCAGTTCCTGGGCAGGAGACTCAGCAACCGGCGTGCCGCGTGCAGAGTCGCGGACTTGGCGCTCGGCTCGGCCGTCGCTACCCCGCCGCGCGGCAGGGCTCAGCCCTCCATCACCGCGTCACCAGCGCTGGCCCTCGGGCGCGCCCTCGAACGGCCTCGACCCGTTGTCGCGCCTCGCCGGCGCGGCGCCTCAGCGCCGCGTCCAATCTTCGAGCAGGAGACCACGGATGCGAGCCATCTGCCTCACGTTGCCGGTGACGAGAACCGCCCGATTGGCGAGCGCGTGGGCGGCTATCGCGGCGTCGAAGTCCTCGATTCTGGTCCCCGCTGCCTCGAGCGTCGCCTTGATCTCTCCGAAAGCGTCAGTGACACCGTCGGACCACTCGGCTCGCTTGAGCTCCGATCGCACGAGCTCGAAGCGCTCACGCAGCAGCTCTCTGCGCTTGGACCTGGGCAGGCGCGCGATTCCGTAAGCAATCTCCGAGAGCGCAGGCTGTGGGACTCCAACATCGTCCCGGGACAAGGACGCGAGGCGGGCCAGCACGCGGGCGTCACCCTCGAGGAGCGCCGAAACGACGTTCGTGTCGAGAACGTACTTCACAGCTCGACTGGGCGCTTGGAACGCCGGCTCCGTCGCACCACGCTCATGCTGTTTCTGAACGTCTCGAGCGTGTCCGGATCCAGCCGCTGCAGCGCCGCGAAGAAGCCTGGAGACCAACCGCGCGCGTCGACTTCGCGTTCGAGCGCCTGGATGATCAGCCGGTTGCGACTGATGCGCAGCGAACGTGCCTTCTCGTCGACCGCGTCGAGCAAGGGCTTTGGGATGTGAACGCTGGTGGGCATGCTATTTCAAATATACTCGTACTCGAGCACGGAGCAAGGCGGCGCGCTCGTTGCACACCCCGGAGAAGCTGCCCCACCGGACGAACCGCCGCCGCGTGCAGCGGCTCGACCCTCCGTCACCAGCGCTGGCCCTTGGGGGCGCCCTTGAGCGGGACGAGCCCCGGGATGGGCTCGTTGGGGATCTCGCTGGAGAGCTTGTCGTAGAGCTCCTTCATCGCCGCGAAGCGCTCGGGATCGCTCTTGGAGAGATCGTTCTCTTCCTTCGGGTCCTTCATCACGTCGAAGAGCAGCCACTCCGCGTCGTTGCCGAGCTCGATGATCTTCCAGTTGTCGTCGATGACCGCGCGGCGGCGGTCCATGATGTCGCAGCGCGGCAGCTCGGTCACGATGGGGCGGAGCTCCGCCGGCGCGCCGAACACCTCGGGCAAGAGGCTCTTGCCGCGAAACGGCGGGTCGTGGGGCAGGCCCATCAGATCCGCGAAGGTCGGCGCCAGATCGATGTGGCTGCGCGGCGTCTCGATGCGCCGCGGCTCGGCGCCGGGAACGTGGATGATCAGCGGCACGCGAACCAGGCTCTCCCAGACGTCGTAGGCGTGGCGGAAGCGCCCGCGCTCGCCGAAGCCCTCGCCGTGATCCGCCGAGATCACGATGACCGTATCCTTGCCCCAGGGCTGCTTCTGCGCCCAGTCGACCAGGTCGCCCACCCAGCGGTCGGTGAAGTGCACCTCGTTGTCGTAGAGCGCGCGGAGGTCGAGGCCCCAGTCCGGGCTCTCTTTGTGCTGGAAGTAGGTGTAGTGCGGATCGAGGAAGTGGAAGTACGCGAAGAAGCGCTTGCCGTCTTCTTGGCTCACGTTCTTCGGCACGCTCAGCATCGTCTTGGCCAGCTTGTTCAGGGACTCGCTGGTGACGTCCTCGACCCCGTGGATGTCGAGCTCGGTGCCTGGAAGGAGGCGGTAGTCGTCGAAGCCCTGGCCCATGCCCATCACGGGCTTGAAGTAGCCGTGCCCGTGCCCGGACAGCGTGCGGTGCCCAGCCTTCTGCGCGCGCTCGCCGAAGAACAGGTTGTCCGGCCCCCAGATGGTGAAGAAGAAGGCGTCGCGCTGCATCTCGCTCGGGTACTTGCCGACCAGCGCCGGCGCGACGCTCTTCGCGGTGTAGCTCGAGAGCGAGTAGCTGCGCGGATAGAGCGTGCTCTTCTTGGCGAAGGCGTCGAGCCAGGGCGCGATGGGCCGCTCGTAGCCTGTCCAGGGCATGTCCCAGCGCAGGCTGTCGATCAGGATGAACAGCACGTTGTAGGGCGGGCGCGCCTTGGGCTTCTCGACCTCCGGCAGGAGCTCGGGGCCGCTCACCGAGCCGAGGGGCGCCGCCCCGACCGGGGCGACCTCGAGGCTCGGCCCGGCGCTCTCGCGCGGCGTGCTCGGGCCCTTGGAGCAGCCGAAAACGGCGGCCAGCAGGGCGGGAAGGGCGAGGGCGCGGCGCACGGGAAGGGAATTGTGACCCGTCCCGCGCGGAGTGCCGCAATTTTCGTCCCTCAGCCCCTCTGAGACAGCACCGCCATCGTCGCCGCGTGCCGGGCGTCGAGGACCGCGCGGATCGCGTCCATCGCCTTGGCAGCCAGCTCGCTCTGGCTGTCGGCCATCCCCTGAATGTCTTCGCCGTTGGACTTCGCCCGCTCGGCGTTCATCCGAGCGGCGGCGCCGTCGGCCTCGCACTCCTTGGCCCGCGCGTCGTACATGGTCTTGACCGGGTCCGCGAAGTCACGCGCGGTCTTGCTGCCCAACTCGAGCCACTTCGAGGTCTGGCTGGTCGCCGCGGGAGCGTCCGAACCCGCCGGGGGGTTCGCTGGCGCGCTCGGGGTCGCGTTCGCGGGAGCGCTCGGGGTCGTGTTCGCCGGAGCGCTCGGGGTCGTCGGGGCGGAGGCGCTCGGGGTCGCGTTCGCGGGAGCGCTCGGGGTCGTGTTCGCCGGGGCGCTCGGGGTCGTCGGGGCGGAGGCGCTCGGGGTCGTCGGAGCGGGAGCGGTTGGACGGCACGCCTCGGGAGTTTCCTTGGCGGCGGGCTCGCTCGCAGTGCCTGAGCTCGTCGCGAGCGCGAACGCTCCCGCGGTCGCGGAGGCGCCGAGCATGACCCCTTGAACCACGGCACCGGTGCGGATCTCGTCTGCCTGCTCGCGCATCGACTCGACCTCCTTGGCCATCTGAGCCTGTCGAGACGCATCGAAGGCCTTCTTGACCTCCCGCATCCCCTCGCGGCTCTTCTGGAAGAACTCGGCGAGGGCTGCCAGCGCCGCCGTCGTCGCGTCCGTCCACCCCGCGGTCGGCTCCGGCAGAGGCGGAGCGCCCACGGCGCCCGGCGCGGACGGCGCTGCCTCACCGGGCACGCCGTTCACTGCTTTCGAAACGCCTCCGGTCATTGCTCCAATCGGGTTCATGCTCGCACCTCCATCAATCGAACCATCGTGTCGTGACGCTGTTCCATGATCTTGCCGACCGCCTCGCGTACCTTGCGGCGCGTCTCCATCGCGCCGCGGAGGAGGTCGATCTGATCTTCGATCTGGCTCTGCGCCTTGTCGGCGCGGTTGGTCGCTTCTCGCGAGTCGGCGTGGTGCTCGACCGCGTCGGCCTGGGCGTCGCCGGCGCGCACCACGAACACGGCCTGCGCGCCCGTCGCCCCGACGTTGGTGGCCTGGGCGGCTACTCCGGCGACCTGACATGCCTCGGCGGCCGTTCCCGTGGCGACGGTGGAAGTCGAGCCCGCCGCGCCTGCCGCGCCCACTGACCCGCAAGCCACTCCCGCGAGCGCCACGCAGTCGGACAGGTTCAGGTCGAACTCGCTGCCCCCGATGGACAACGTCGCGAGCTTGGTGTCGGCGCCGGTCTCCTTCATGGCGAAGCTGCCTGCGCTGCACGCGACCGCCACGAGGGCGAGCCCTGCCGGCGCTCCGGCTCCGGTTCCGATGGCGGCCGCGGCCGCGACGACGGTAGCGACGGTTGCGACCGTCTTGGCCTTGCTGGCCAGCTTGGACCAGAAGCCTCCCTCGTCCTCCTTCTCCCGGGCGTCGCGCAGCGACTGCTTGGCCTTCTCCAGCGAAGCCTTGCGGTTCGTCGAGAGCTGTTCGGCCCGCGAGCGTCCCGAGGTGAGCTGCATGTCGCCGATCTGCTGTTCGAGCGACGCGATCATGATCTCGGGGTCGGCGCCTCCCACGGCCGCCGGCGCGCTCGGCTGCGCCCCGACTCCTGCGACGGCGCTCATGACGCACCTCCCACCAGCTGCTGAAGGGCCTGCACGCCTGCCGCGATGTGCGGCTCGAGCTCGAGCTCGGCGAGCTCCGCGAGCTTGTCGCGGGCGCCGGACGAGTCTCCGGTCTTGGCCAGCGCGCGAGCGCACAGGAAGCCCAGCGTCGAGTCTTTGCCGCCGAGCCGGAAGCCCGCTTCGTACATCAGCGCGGCGGTCTCGGTGTCGTCGAGCTCCTCGTGGCATTTGCCGAGCCCCTGCCACGCCTCCGCGAACAAGGGCTCGACCAGGACCATGAAGCGGAAGACGTCGGCGGCGCGGCGGAAGTCGCCCTGCTCGAACAGCGCGTGTCCGGCCAAGTACATGGCCTGCAACTCCTCGCTGCTGAGCTCGACGCCCAGCGGGCGCCCTTCGTCGAAAGCGCTGGTGACCATCTCACGACCCCCGGATGTTGCCGATGGCGTTCTTGGCCGGCTCGTTCAGGGCCGCGATCACGTTGCTCGCGAGCTGCAAGACCTGGCTGCGGTGCTGCATGAGCCCCTGAATGCGGATCATGGTGAGCTCGGTGCTCGAGGTGAGCGCCGTCACCTTCGCGTCGACGTCCAGAGCCACGCTCTCGATGAAGTCGGAGGTGCTCGCATCGCCGAAGTTCTTGATGTTGGCTTCGATCTTGGCGAGTCCCTTGGTGAGCAGATCCGCGACGTCGGTCAGTCCAGCCTTGTTCGCCTTCTCGATCAGCTCCTCGAATTTTGCCTTTTGCTCCGGGCCGGTGGAGTTCTTGACGCTGCGGATCCCGGCCGAGATCTCCTGCATCGCTGCGCCCATCTCCTTCTTGAGGGTGATGTCCTTCATGTGCGCGCTGAGCTCGGCGTCCGTGCTCTTGAGCTTCGCCTCTGCGAACAAGTACATCTCTTCGGCGGTCAGGAACGTGCCGATGCCGAGCATCGCGTCGAGCTTGGCGTCGAGCTCGGCGGCCTCGAGCATCGACTTCATCGTCGCCTTCGCGCCCTCGGCGGTGGCAGTGGTGTAAGCGGGCGGTTGGCCCTGCGAGACGTTGTTGGTACCCATGATCGTTCTCCTTCTTTCTTCACGCGCGCACGCCACCCAAGAACACCGGCGTGGCCGGCGCGGTCGTCATCTCCGGAAGCGACTCGACCCAGAGCTCGGCCTTTCCCGCCCTTGCGAGCTCGGGACCGATGGCCTTCCAGGTCGCCTCCTGGGCCTCGCGCTCGCGTTCGACGTTGGCGAGGTCTTCCATGATCTTTGCGAAGCGTGCGTTCGTGCTCATGCGCGGCTCTTCGGGGCCCCGCCGGCCCGAGTTGCGCCTTTTTTTCCCCCCCCTCGCCCACCCCCAGCCTTTCCGGCTATGCTTTGCGTCCGCATGCCCCGCCCCACCCTCGCCTGGGCCCTTGCCCTCGCCCTCGTGGCCGCCGGTGGCGTGGCCCTCACCGGAAGCGACGTCGAGGCGCAGCCGAAGAAGGGCCAGAAGGTGAAGAAGGTCTGGAAGAACGGGAAGCTGGTCCCGGTCGAGGAGAAGGCCGAGGAGCCGAAGGACGCCCCCAAGACCGAGGCCAAGGACACGAAGGAAGCCAAGGCCGAGGGCGCCAAGGAGTCGAAGACCGAGGGAAAGCCCACGACGGGAGCGCCCTCGGTGCTCGAGACCAAGAGCGAAGGCGACGGTGGCGTGAAGACCTACAAGTTCGGTCCCGTCGAGGTCGAAGGCCGGCTGAAGTCCCCGCAGGTCGTCTACTTCATGCGCCGCGTGCGCGCCGAGTTCGCCGCTGGGGCGCTCGGGCACCGTTCCTTCATGCGCGAGCTGAGCGACACGCGCCGAAGCCCCGCCGTAAAGTAAGAGGTCGTCATGGCACTCCCCGCTGCAGCCCCAGTCATCCTTCGCACCGCCGCGGTGTGGGGCACCACCGTGGTCGCCATGCGCCAGCTCGGCGGGGGCCAGTCGCTGGCGTTCGGCGACTTCAAGGAAGCAACCCTGCCCAAGCCGGACGGTAGCCCGATGCCGGACGTGCCGGTGCGCGCGGTGGCCAGCGGTTGGGAGCTCGACGCGCGGGGCGCCACCGGTGGCGTGGTGTTTCTGCGCGGCCGCCGCGAGAACGCGGCGGACCTGGCTCGGGGCGGCGCGCCCGTGCCGATCGTCGCGGGTGACTTCGGCGTCGTGCAGTACGGGCCGACGTTCAGCGTCTTCTTCCAGTTCGCGAACGCGCCGCCGGCGCTGCGCACCAAGCGCCGCGTCGAGTGGGGGCTGATCTTCGCCTTCATCTTCTCGCTGGTCGCCATCTGCGGCGGTCTGGCGATGATCTGGGCGATCACCACGCCGCCGGCGATCCCGAAGCCGCTCGAGCTCACGAGCGCGGCCGAGCTCGCGGTGCAGTTCAACCTGAAGGACGAGCCCGTCGAACCGGAGAAGCAGACCGGCAAGGAAGACTCCGACAAGGGCCAAGGCATCAAGGACCCCGGCGCCAAAGACAAGAAGGACATGGGCGGGGGCAAGAAGATCAAGGGCGCCGAGGGGCAGCTGGGCAAGCAGGGGCCTGCCGACAAGACCGAGCTGAAGGGCGAGATCAAGAGCAGCCTCGGCGGCATGTCCGACGTGCTGAGCAGCGAGGTCGGCGAGGAAGTGAAGAAGACCCTCGGCACCATCAGCTCCGTCGCGGACGCCCTCGGCGGGCTGCGCTCGGACAACATCGTGCTCGGGCGCGGCAGCGGCACCGGGCTCAAGGGCTCCGGTCCCGGCGGCGGCGGCGACGGTGAGGGTGTGCCCTTCGGCTCGGGGACGCTCGACACGGGCTGGGGCCCGGGCAAGGGCGGCGGCTTCGGTAGCGGCAGCGGTGGCCCCGGGGGCAAGGGCCTGGGCGGCTACGGCAAGGGCGGCAAGGGTGGCGGCGACGGCTCGGGTGACGGCTCCGGCTCGGGCCCGGGCGAGAAGAAGGTCGAGGGCAAGGACGTGCCGAAGCCGGGGCAGGGCCTGACCCCCGCTCAGATCTCGCGCGTGGTGATGTCGCGCTACGGTGCGTTCCGCGCTTGCTACGAAGCAGCGGCCTCGTCGAACCCGAGCATGTCGGGCAGCGTGAGCATCGCGTGGAGCATCTCGGCCGGCGGCTCGGTGGCGGGCGCCAGCGTGGGCAGCTCGTCGCTCGGCAACCCACGCGTCGAGGGCTGCATCGTGCGTCAGTTCAGCCGCCTGAGCTTCCCCTCCGCGGACAAGCCCACGAACGCCAGCTGGACGTTCAGCTTCAAGCCCAGCAAGAAGTGAGCGGAGCCGCCCGCGCCGCCGCGCCTTGGAGCGCTGGCACGCCCGTGGCATAGTTGGGCTTCGGCTTTTCTCTAGGGGTCCGAAAATGCAGAAAATCTCGCTGCTCGTGTCCCGTGCGCTGGGGGGTCTCGCCCCCGTCCGTTGGGGTTTGGCGCCCTCGCGCGGTCTCTTCCTGGGTGCCTTCGCGCTGCTGTCGATGGGCTGCTCGGAGGAGGAAGAGACCCGCACCCTCGAGCCCATTCAGCTCGGCATGACCAAGGGCATGGCTGCCATCTACGAGGGCGACGAGATGAGCATGTACGAGGTCAAGAGGGCGGTCGCCGTCCCGATCAAGGCGCCCACGGCTGCGGAGCAGGACGGCTTGAACGGCGCGCCGGTCGCGCCGTACCCGGCCAAGCCCTGGCTCTTGGCGAGCGACCTCAAGGTTCAGGTGTCGTGGACGCTGACCAACCTGGACGAGGAGACCCACAACGTGGAGCTCTTGCTCGATCCTTGGAACGAGTTCGGTCGCTACTGGCCGGGTCTCAGCGTCACGGACGCGCAGCGTGAAGAGCAGATGCCGAACCTCTCGGGCATCGACATCCTGATGGAGCTGCCAGGCACGAAGAGCGGCCGGCCCTCGCGACGCCACGGCACGTTCACCTACGAAGACATGAAGGAGATGAGCATCGACCTGGCGACGGCGATGAACATCATCCTCACCGCGCCCCCGCCCGACCCCGCCCTCGACGCCGAGGACAATCCAGCGGTGGGTCTGGTCAACCACGCCTTCGCGGTCGAGAACCGCTCCTACAACGACAAGCTCGTGCAGCAGTACATCCCGGGCACGATCGCCGGGCTCACCGGCTTCGATCTGGGGCTCAGGACCTACGAAGAAGCCAACGTCGCCATCGAGATCCTGGTCGAGGTGGTCGATACCGGTAGTGGCAAGGTGGTACAGCGCGACGACAAGGACCCCGTGCTCCCCGAGCCCGCTACGTACATCACCATCGGCAACGGCAGCTACTGACTCCGACGGGTGCTTGACACCGCCCGGGCAAGTGAGAGCCTCGGGCGGTGGATCCGGAGCTCGAGCTCGACGCCGTCGTTCCTGCGATCGGCCGCGCGCTCGAGGCGGTGGGCGCGCGGGTGAGCGCCTCCGGCGACGAGGTCAGCGTCACGCTCGAATCCGACGCCAGCGTGGAGGCGGAGCTGCGGCGGTCCGAAGCGCGCTTTCGCGCCCTGGTCGAGGCCATTCCGGAGCCGGTCTTCATCACCGGGCTCGGCGGCATTTCTTACGGCAACCCGGCCGCCGTGCGGCTGTTCGGCTACGACAGTCTGGAAGAGGCCCTGGGCAAGGATCCGCGCAGCGTGGCGCACCCGGACGACGTGGCACAGCTCGAACAGCGCGCCATGGCGATGCTGGTGGAGCGGCGCACGCTGCCGCCGTTCGAGTACCGAGTGTATCGCCGCGACGGTGAGCTGCTCACCATCGAGGTCAGCTCGATCCCCATCGAATACGAGGGCGCGCCGTCGATCCTGACCTTCGCGCGCGACGCCACCGAGCGCAAGCAGGTGGAGGCCGCGCTCTTGCAGGCGGATCGGCTGGCGGTACTCGGGCTGCTCGCCGGCGGGCTGGCCCACGCCATGAACAACCCGTTGTCCTACGTGCTCGTGGATCTCGAGCAGGCCGAGCGCGCCATCGCCGCGGGGCTCGGCAGCGAGGCGGAGCGCGAGGAGGTGCTGAAGCGCCTGCGCGAGGCTCACGAGGGCGCGCAGCGCATCGCAGAAGTGGTGCGGCGCATGCGCTCGCTGTCGCGCATCGACGACGACCGCCGGACCCCGGTGGACGTTCGCGCGGTGCTCGAGGCCGCGCTGGAGCTGATCGGCAACGAGCTCCGGCACAAGGGCCAGCTGTCGATCGAGCTCGAGGACGCACCGCCCGTGATGGCGAGCCGCGGCCGCCTGGAGCAGGTCTTCTTGAACCTGCTCGCGCACGCGGCGCAGTCGCTGCCGGAGACCGGTGAAGGGCGCGTCGAGCTGGTGATGAGGGGCGACGCCGAGCACGTCGTGGTCGAGGTCTTCGACGACGTGCTCTATCGCGAGCCCAGGGACATGGCGCGGATGCTCGAGCCGTTTCCCACGCCCAAGGAAGGTCTCCGGCGCGCGCTGAGCTTGCCCCTCTGCCGCAGCGTGGTGGAGGGGCTCGGAGGCGAGATGTCCGTGGACGACACGGATCGCGGCATGCGCGTGCGCATCGTGCTGCCTGCGGCGGCGAGCCTGGGAAGCGTCACGTTGCCGGCGCGAGGCTCGTCCAATCCCGCACCGCGGCCCACGGCGACCGCTGCCGTTCGGCTCCTGGTCATCGACGACGACGCGGCGGTGGGCTCGGCGCTGCGCCTGATGCTCGAGCCGGACCACTCGATCACCTGCGTGCGCAAGGCCAGGGAGGCCAACGAGGAGCTCCTCTCCGGAGATCAGTTCGACCTCGTGCTCTGCGACGCGACGTTGGTCAGCGTCGGCGCCGAAGAGCTGGTGGAGACGCTGAGCCGGGAGCGCCCCGAGCTGCTCGCGCGCGTGGTGCTGATGACGGGTGGAGCGCCGGACGAGCGGCAACGCGGCTTGATCGAGCGCGTCGCGGGCCGGCACTTGGACAAGCCCTTCGACGCGGAGCGCGTGCGCGGCCTGATCAGCGCTTGCAAGCCTCACTGAGGCGCGGTGGGCTTGGGCTCGTCGTCGAGCAGGAGCGCGAGCAAGAGCTGCTGGAGCTTCCGCGAGTCGAAGTCGAGCGCGAGGCGCACCGCGTTCGGCTCCACGCTCACCTTTGCCGAGGAGACGGGATCGAGCCGAGCCTCTCGGGTGATGCCCGCGCGCAGCTCGCGCTGGGTCTTCTCGACCCACTCGCCGAGCTCCTTGCAGGTGGAGTCGCTTGGGCACGCAAGCAACAGCGTGGCTCGCGGGACGGGCTCGAGGTCCACCCGGAGCGCACCGGCGCGCACCACGCCCAGCGGCGCGGCCCCGGCTTCGTCTCGGGTCACCCAGCGCTCGAGCCAGCCGGGCCGCGTGACGAAGGTCACGCTCAGCGCACCGTGACCACCCACCGCGTCGCGCAGCGTGGCGTGAGCCTCGTCGCCGAGCAGGGTCGGCCCCCGACCGTCGGCGGCGTCGAGCATGGCGCGGAAGTACGCGCCTTCGCCGACGAGCACCGGTCCGCCGGACCGCACCGCTACCTCCGCGCCGTCGCGGCTGCGGTCACGCACAGAAGAGAACTCGCCGAGCTTGCTCTGGGTCGGCGTGCCGCCGCGTCGCGAGATCACCTTGGCCACGCAGCTCAAGATGCGCTCGGGCTCGAAGTCGCCGGTGGCGACGATCCCCAGGGCGGGCTCGTCCCCTGCCGCAGCCGGTGTGGCGAGGGCCAGCTCCTGGATCTGCTCGGTCGGATCGAAGCCGCACAGCTCGGTGAGGCTCCCGAGACCCGTGAGCTCGCGCCCGCCGCCGGTGATGGCGGAGCCCAGGCCGCTCTGCCGGATCCGAACCAGATCGAAGCGCGCGAGCAGCTGCGCGCCGGGCGGCAGCGCCGCGATGGCGGGTGCCCGCCGCTCGGGCTTGCGCTCCGGCAGAGCGGTCGGCGCGGACGGACGCGTGAACCACCACGCGGCCAAGGCGAGCGAGCCGAGCAGGATCCAGAGCTCGGGGCGCCGCAGGTTCATGCCGGAGCCGCGCTCCTCTTGCCAGCTACTCCCGGAGATCGTCGTGCCGCCGGCCCTCGCCGCGCCGCCTGCCCTCCGGGCGCGGCGGGAAGACGCGACGATCGAGCGGCGAGCGCCGCCCCACCAGCGAGCGGGTTCCCTCGGGCTCGGTGAAGAGCCGCCGCATGCCTTCCACGTCGCTCACTCCCGAGCGCCGGAGCTGCTCGGAGTGGGTGGCGCACAGCGCCACGATGCGATCCCCGACCAGCACGCGGCGCACGCGCCGGGGGTCTTCCTCCAGGGTCGTGAGCTTCGCCAAGGACTCGCAGACTTCGCAGGGGCGCGACATGGGGCCGACGCTGGCTCCGCCCGTGCCGAAGGGCCAAGTTCCTGCGGCCGCGCTTATCGAAGCGCAAGCTCAGCGCTCCGCGCGCCGCGACTCGACCCACGCGATCACTTCCTGCTCCACCGGCCTGCCGAGGAACCGCGACAGCTGCTGGATGCCGGTGGGGCTGGTGACGTTGACCTCGATCAGCTTCTCGCCGATCAGGTCGAGCCCGACGAACCACAGGCCGTGCGCGCGGAGCCGCGCTCCCACCTCGCGCACCAGCTGATCTTCAGCCGGCGTCAGCTCCGTGGGCTGCGCGTTCCCGCCGACGTGGATGTTGGCGCGGAAGTCGTCGGCGCGCGGCACGCGCAGGATGGCGCCGAGCGGCTCGCCGTCGAGCACCAGCACGCGTTTGTCGCCCGCCACCACGTCCGGCAGAAACTCCTGCACCAGCGCCAGCTCCTGGCCCTCGCGCGTGAGCAGATCCGCGAGCGCTCGCGCGTTGCGGTCGCCGGTGCTCAGGGTCACGACGCCCACGCCGCCGGCGCCGTCCAGCGGCTTCAGCACCGCGCGGTCGCCCACCGACTTGACGAACTCCAGGATGCGCGCCGGATCCGAGCTCACCAGCGAGCGTGGCATGTGCGACGCGAAGTGGAACGCGAACAGCTTTTCGTTCGCGTCCCGCAGGCCCCGGGGGTCGTTGACCACCAGTGTGCGGCCCTTCACCAGGTCGAGCTGCTGCGTGAGGTGGGCGTAGGCGGGGTCGAAGGGCGGGTCCTTGCGGATGAAGACCGCGTCCAGGCCCGCCAGCTCCACCTCCTCCGCTGCGCCCATCTGCACGTGAGGCGGCTGGTCCGACACGGCGATCGGTCGGGCCAAGGCGCGCACCTCGGCGCCGTAGTTCATCAGCTCGCGCGGCTCGCAGTGCAGGCACTCGTGGCCGCGGGCCCGGGCCGCGCGCATGAACGCGAAGCTCGTGTCCTTGTCCGGGAGCATCTTCTCGGCTGGATCCATCACGAACAGGAAGCGCACGGCGATCGTCCCTTTGCAGACTGGCCGCGGGATCGTATCAGACAAGGGGTGAGCGTGCGTCGCGGGGTTTCGCTTTCGCTGGGCCTTCTCTGGGCGGTCGTGCTGGTGCTCGCGGCGCCGCGCGCCCCGGCTCAGCGCGCTGCTCGCGCGGCGGCCGCCACGGAGAACGAGCTCGCGACGCGGGAGGCGCTGGCGCAAATGCGCGCCGGCGGCAACGCCGTGGACGCAGCGGTCACGGCCGCGCTGGTGGCCGGCGTGGCCAGCCCGACGTCGAGCGGCATCGGCGGCGGCGGCTTCGCGCTGGTCTGGATGGCCGCCGACAAGAAGGTGACCACGCTCGACTTCCGCGAGACCGCGCCGAAGGGCGTGGACGCGCCGGCGTTCGAGAAGCGACCGCTGCCGCCGGCGGAGCGCGCCAAGCTCACCGGCGTGCCGGGTGAGGTCGCGGGGCTGTTCGAGCTGCACCGCCGTCACGGCAAGCGCAGCTGGAAGGAGGTGGTCGAGCCGGCGGTGCGCGTGGCGAAGAACGGCTTCGCGGTGAACCCGCACCTCGGGGCGATGCTCAAGGGCTCCGAGAAGGATCTGAAGGCGGACGCCGGCATCGGCGCGCTCTTCTACCCCGGGGGCAAGCCGGCGGCGGTCGGCGCGCTGGTGAAGAACGAGAAGCTCTCGGCCACGCTCGCGAAGATCGCGGCCGAGGGTCCGCCGGGCTTCTACCAGGGCGCGGTCTCCGCGGATCTGGTGGCGGCGGCGCGCGCGCACGGCGGCGCGCTGACCCAGGCCGATCTCGACGCCTACAAGCCCGTCGAGCGCAACGCCATCAAGGTGAGCTGGGAAGGCCACGACGTCTACACCATGCCGGCGCCGTCCGCCGGCGGGATGCTGCTCGCGCAGGTGCTCAGGCTCTTCCCCAAGGCGGAGCTCGTGAAGCACGGCTACCAGAGCGGCGTGTACCAGCACGTCCTGGCCGAGGGCATGCGCGGCGCCGTCGCCGATCGCATGCGCTACCTGAGCGACCCGGACCAGCAGAAGGTCGATCTCGACGGGCTGATCGGCGAGAAGCGCTTGGCCGCCCGCAAGAAGACCATCGCGCTCGACCGCACGCACGCCATCCCGCGCTTCGGCCTGGAGGAGCACGGCACCCATCACCTGGTGACCGCCGACGCAGCAGGGAACGTCGTCTCCCTCACCACCACCGTGAACCGCGTCTTCGGCACCAAGCTCACCGGCAGCGCGAGTGGAGTGGTCCTGAACGACGAGCTCGACGACTTCACCAAGCAGAAGGACGTCGCGCCCTTCGGCATGAAGGAGAGCCCCAACCGTCCCCGACCCGGCGCGCGGCCCGTCTCCAGCATGACGCCCACGCTGGTGGTCAAGGACGGCCAGGTGGTGCTGGCCCTGGGCGGCTCCGGCGGCACCACCATCGGCACCAACGTGACCCAGCTCCTGCTCGGTCGCCTGGCCTTTGGCAAATCACCCGCGGAATTGGTCAAGAGCCCGCGCTTCTACATCCCGACCCAGGGCTCCAGCATCCTGCTCGAGAAAGGCGCCGCGCCGAGCCTGATCGAGGATCTGAAGTGGCGCGGCGAGGTCGTGGGCACCATGCCCTTCACCTCCAGCGGCGTGCAGATGATCGCCATCGAGAATGGCCGCAAGCTGCCCGCCTCGGATCCGCGCAAGCACGGCAGCGCGAAGGCGGAGTGAATGACGAGGAGAGCCTTGGCCGCGGTCGCCCTCGCCGCCGCGTGCGCGTGCTCGGGGAAGACCGAGACTGGGGACGAGTCTGCCTGCGAGAAGATCGTTCAGCAGATCTGCGCGAAGTGGATTCAGGACATGGGGCCGGACTCCGGGAAGGAGCCCTGCGACCCACCCGCCACGTCCCCGACCGACTTCACCGTGGCTTGCAAGAAGGCCGACGAGAAGTGCTCGGCGCCGGCAGCGTCGATCGCGTGTCCATCGCCGTAGGGGGTTCGCTCACTGTCGTTGCTTACGCCCGTTACGCCTCTTCGTAGGCTCGCTCGAGGGCCGCAACGTCGAGCTTCACCATCGTCATCATGGCCTCCATCACGGCCTTCACTCTCCTGGCATCCTCGTCGCGGATCAGCT
Source organism: Polyangiaceae bacterium (assembly GCA_015075635.1). Classification (NCBI taxonomy): domain Bacteria; kingdom Pseudomonadati; phylum Myxococcota; order Polyangiales; family Polyangiaceae; species Polyangiaceae bacterium. Next base: position 1,560,435 of record JABTUA010000002.1, on the reverse strand, counting down.
CGATGAATCGCCGTGGAACGATCTGCCACGAGAGGCCGAACTGATCCTTGATCCAGCCGCACTGGGTAGGCGTTGCCCCGGCCTTGACCAGCTTGTCCCAATACTCGTCGACTTCGGCCTGGTCCTCGCAGTCGACGTAGAGCGAGAGGCCTTCGGAGAACGTGAAGTACGGGCCCCCGTTGTAGCCCATGAAGACTTGACCACCGACGACGAACTCGGCGGAGGTGATCGGACCGTCCTTGCCGGTGCGGGCGACGTTCCTGATTTCGGAGCCCGGGAAGGTGGCGGTGTAGAACTCCATGGCCGCCTCGAGCTGATCGTTGAACATCAGGAACGGTGTCACCTTGCTCATCGGAGATCCTCCTTCGTCGCGAGCGATGGTAACCGAATGCCAATCGCCTGGCTCATGGAGCCGCGCTCCGGCGAGCGCTCGGCGCAATACGGGCGCTGCGGCGGACTGCGCTCACGGGACGCACAGACCGGTCTGGCAGCTCTGAGAGCAACACTCCTTCCAACCGAAGCAGCTCTGCCCGTTCGGTTTGCACGGCGGAGCCGAACCGACGCAGAAGCCAGCCTGACACTTCTCCGAGCAGCAGGTGCTCCAGCTCGCGCACGGGGCACCGCCGGGGTAGCAGAACCCGGCCTCGAAATCGTGATGGCACTTGCCGGCCAGGCACTCCTGGTAGCAGCACTGCCCATCGCTGCTGCACGAATCGCCGAGCCCCTTGCACACTCCGGCGTCGACCGCTGACTTGTTGGACACGCAGAACGCCGAGCAGCAATCGGCGTCGCCCCAGCACCACGCGCCGTTGCCGGCGCACACGCCTGCGTCGGGCGACGCCTGGCAGACGCCCTGGAAGCAGCCACCCGTGCAACACTCGGTCGGGCTCGAGCAGGACGCGCCGACGGGCTTGCAGAAGATGCCTCCTTCGGGCCCGCACACGCCGCCGGAGCAAGACCCTGTGCAGCACTGCCACGGGAAGCTGCACAGCTGCCCATCGACCTGGCAGCCGCCGCCGTCGTAGCCGCAGACGCCGGCGTTGCAGGTCGCGGAACAGCACTCCCACCCGGCATTGCAGTAGTCGCCGTCGAGCTTGCAGCCGGCCTCGCCGCTCCAGCCGCAGAGGCCGTTGGCGCAGACCCCGGCGCAGCACTCCCACGATCCAATGCAGGCTAGACCGTCGTACTTGCAGTAGACGTCGGGCGGTCCACCCTCCGAGAGCCCGCAGACGCCACCGGTGCACGCGCCCGCGCAACACTCCGACGCCCAGCTGCAGAGCTGGCCGTCGTACTTGCAGACTGCCCCCTCGAACGGGGCGCAGACGCCTCCTGAGCAGAAGCCCGTGCAGCACGAATAGTCCGCGGCGCACGGCGCACCGAGCGGCTCGCACGTGACGACGTCCGGGGCGCCAAATTGGCAGACGCCATAGGCGCATGCGGAAGAGCAGCAGTCCGAGTAGCTGGAGCACGCCGCACCAGCGGGCGAGCACGACCCGGTGCCCCCCACGCTGACGTCGCTCGCCGCGCTGCCGCCGCCGCCATCGGGACTGCCCGCCTGTCCGCCGCTTCCCGCTTCCGAGTCCGAGTCCGAAGTGCCGCCGCAGCCATTGGGCAGGACGACAGGGGCGGAGACCAAGAAACCCAAGGAGACCAGTAGTCGCCGCACGCCCAAAGACTACGCCCTCGACCGGACTGTGACCTGGTGCGCTGGACGCGATACGGCGTTCGGTGGCTGGTGCGGCGCTCCTGTGAGAGGCCTGCACCGTGCTCCCGTCTCTTCGGCGGCGACCAGTAGTCGGGGAGCGCCCTCTAGGTTGGCCGCTCGCCGGTGTGTTCGACGAGGTCATGCAATGCCCCGGGAGTCTGTCCAACGAACGGCGTTCACCCGCGAACGCCAGACTCCAAGACGACAGAGCGCGAGGCGCTACTCACGCGGGCGCGTGCCGCTGAACAATGGGCGCCCGCGGTAGCGGAACGGACGGTGGGGCAAGGCCAGACCGGCGTTCGGCGGGTGGAACGTCGAGTTAGACAGCGGCGCGTGCTAGATGGCGAAAATTCGAATTTGCTTGAAGGGCGAAGCAAGCCGCCGCATGTCCGAGGGGTTTCCGGTCGCGATCACGGAAGCGTCGAAGAGTAGCGCGGTTGCCACGACGAACGCGTCCACAGCGTGGGCGGAGGAGAGCTTGGCGCGTCCTAGCAGATGGCCTGCCCGCTTGGCGACCGTCTGGGTAAGGTCACAAACGACGATCCCCCGAGAGGCGAGGAGGTGGTCAATGGGAGGGTCGTACCGAGGGCCTCGGCACACTTCAGCGAGTACGGGTGCGGGGACGCGGACGAGCGCGCCACGTTCATACGCCACGGTGAGGATGGCTCGGGCTCTCTCCGCCAGCACGCCGCGCTCGGTCGCATTTGCCAGCGCGTTGACCGCCTCCGAATCCAGAATCAGCGCTTCGGCCATGCTCTGCGAGCGCTGGAGAGGGTTGCCTTCGGGAGCGAGCCGAGGTCCCGATCGAGCTCAACCAAGAACGCCCCGAGTTGTTCGCGCTCAAGCTCGTGCGCGATGGCACGCGCAACGAACCCCGAAAGCCCGCGAGGCCCGACCCGTCGCCGTACCGCCTTCGCCAGGTCGCTAGGGACGCTCACTGAGAGCTTGGCTGCAGCTGTCTCCGCCACAGGTGATTCCTACCAGAGTAGGATTCGCCATGCAAGTCGCCACAGGGGCCTCTGTCGTCCCCTTCGTCGGTCTAAGGAGACACACCTTCACCCGCGAACGCCGAGCGTCAAGTCGTCAGTCGGCAAGGCGCCGCAGAGGCGGGCGAGTGCCGCATCACAATGGTCGCCCGCCGGAGCGGAACGGACGGTGAAACTCGGCATGGCCGGCGTTCGGCGGGTGCAACGTCGAGTTAGCCAGCGTTGAAAATCGACGGTGAAGGTCCGTGCTTCGTCGGATCCTGACGGTGAAACGGGCGACAGCGTGATGGACCGCGAGCAGCGCCGGTACGGTACTGGCGGCACCGCCACCAGCGGCAAGACCTCCGGGCTGATAGAGACGCGTGGGAACGCGTAAGGGACGTTCGCCTTCAACCGCGGGCAAGGCGCCGTGGGTCGGCGGCGCTGCATGACAGCGCGCAAAAGTGCGGCTGGATAACGGGATGTTAGCGGGCACCTGAAAGCGCGGAATTCTGGGCGTCCCGCCCCGGCGACGTAGTTGGCCCTTCCGCGTGAGCCGCCGGACGATCCGCACCACCGGCGGGCGCGTGCCGCATCAGTGTGTCGCCCGCGGGCGCGGAACGGACGGTGAAACTCGCTATGGCCGGCGTTCGGCGGGTGGAACGGCAGTTATGCAGCTTGGGGAATGCGTCTGTCCGGCGCCGGGTTGACGCCATCAGTGTTTGCCCCCGCGCGCCTTATGCTGTGCTGCTCAGTTCCGACTCTTGCCCTCGCCGCAAGCACACCAGTCGACCTGGCAAATCCGCCGACGTCCTTCGAATCGCCGGGGGAGTCCGCGCGCCTCGTCTTCGAGCACACGGAGCGGCGTGCTCGCCGGTGCGGAGACGGCCGCAGCGACAACTGCTGGCCTTCCTACCTTCGCCAGCCGATCGTCACCGCGCTCCAACTCGAGGCCGTACCAATTCCCGCTCCGCGGCTCGGGCAGAAGGACGTTCGTCGACCCAAGGCCATCAGCATTCCCGCGGGCCGTGCTCCCAGTCGTGCGGAGCTCCGGCTCGCTCCCGGTACCTGGGAGCTTCGAGTCCACCGCGGGCGCACACGGCGCATTGGTCTGCAAGGCGGTGACGCACTCAGTCTCGAAGTATGGACGCTCATCGGCATGTGCGTGCGCAGCGAGCGGACTTGCCTCTTTCAGCGTGACTTCATGTGGCGCTGGATCCAGCCCCCATGACCGCGCACTGCATAACTGGCCGTTGCACCCGCCGAACGCCGGTAGTGGCGAGTTTCACCGTCCGTTCCGCTTCCGCGGGCGGGAATCGATCTGGTTGCACGCCCGGGTGATCATCCAGCACCGCCCGGCGGCCTGCAACCGCCACCACGGCTGAGGTTGCGCCGGCCGAGTTCGCCCACACTGCGGAGCACGAGACAGGCGGGGCGTTGGTGATCTTGCGTGAGCGTTTTCGGTCGGAAAACAGCGGTATAACGAACGGCGTTCACCCGCGAACGCCGGAGATCATCGTACCAGATCGCGTGGCGCAGTAGAGCGGGCGCAATGCCGCAGACAGAGAGAGCGCCCGCGACGCGGAACGCACGGTGAAGCCGGCGAGGCCGGCGTTCGGCGGGTGGAACGGCCAGTTGCAACGTGCGGCGCAAGCGTCTCTAGTCTCCATCGACACGGACGATCCGCATCACCGTGCTGGCGCGAAGTTCGCACGAGTGGTCGGCCATGAAAACGCACGTGCCGAGGAGGGTAATGATGCCTAGCGCATGGTCTTCGCCGTCCTTGAGGGAGAGTCGCCTTGGCGAAGAAGCTGGCGTTTCAACGTCCCAAAGTCCCGGAGCGAGTCGGAGCCGTGCAACGGCGAGCTTCTCGCTGGCCGTGAGGGTCAACGATACGGGTTGGCGCAGGTCCTTTGTTCCGGGCCGCGGCACCGAGACCGGAAGGAAGCGCAGGGTCAGGGCTGTCGTACGGGAATCTGCGCGTTTGGCCCAGCAGAAGTCTCTGCGTAACGAGCAGCCAACAGTGCGCTTTTCTTGGTGGAAGACCTCGATGTTCGAACCCGGCGCGTCCGGCTCAAGAGAGTTGGGCGGATCTGTAACGGGGACTACGAACGGAGCGAGGACGGCAAGCAAAGTCGGACGCACGCAGGGCAACCACCGATCCGCTACCGACATTCCGCTCCGCAGCGGGCGGCAGCGCGTGCAGGGGCTTGCATAACGAATTGGCGTTCACCCGCGAACGCCGGCTCCAGAGTTTAACAGAGAGCGAGGCGCTGCAGCGGCGGGCGAGCGCCGAAGACAGTGTCTTCGCCCGCCGGCGCGGAACGGACGGTGAAGCGAGCCATGGCCGGCGTTCGGCGGGTGAAACGCCCAGTTATGCAACGGAGGGCACTGTGGTTCTGGTTGGGACAGTTGCCTGCTCGCGGCGGAGCGCGACGTCGCGAGCTCGGAGCTCGGCCGCGACGCGGGACTCTTCGTGGGCACGACAGGCCGCATGGCGCGTGGGGTCGCGGATGCAGCGCGTCGTCAGTCGCCATCGCGTCGAGAGCGATCACGGTCGGGGCTCGGCGAGACGCGTGGGTACGCGTGAGAGGCTTCCGTCGTCATCAGTGCGCACGGCGGTTGGGGCTTGGAAGCGCTGCCCACAAGCGAAGGTGCGACGGTTGAATACCATTATGCCGCGAAGCGTCCTCGCGGACCTCCACGATCACAACCCCGCCCCTCCGTTATGCGTGGCTGGATAACCAGGCGACCCGGAACCGCGATCCTCTGTCTTGTCGCGCACTTCGCTTGCGCGGCCTTGGCATTATGCGGAACTCGATAGCGCATCGCGGACTCGCGCCAGCGCCTCCGGCAGCGCGCGCATCACCAGGCCGGCGTCGATGCGCAGCACCCGGTAGCCCATCTTCGCGAGCTTGCGGTCGCGCCGGGCGTCCGCGGTGGCGCGCCTTCGGTGGTAGCCGCCGTCCACCTCGATGACGAGCCGCGCCGAAGGCACGACGAAGTCGGCGATGAATTCGCCGAGCACCACCTGGCGGCGGACCTCGACCCCGAGCTTGCCGGCCCGGAGCTCGCGCCACAGCGCCGCCTCCGACCGGGTGGGCGCCGCCCGCATGCCGGCGGCGCGCGCGGACATGAGCTCTTGGCGACGAAGCTGAGCGAGTTGGCGAGCGGACATGGGTTCCTCCGAGGCCCGGCGTGGTGGGAGGGCTTCGCGACCCAGGGCGCACGATCTGTGACACGCCGCCCGAGTTGCACTCGCGTCTTGCGTCGCGCGCGACTCGAGCTCACCTCGCGCGAAGGTACGCGGCGTGGCGCAGAGCGTGCGCCGACGAGCGGAGCCCGACCGCCGCGCCGGGCCGAGGAACACGCGTGCCGCTCGCCTCGAGTCAGAGCGGCGCCATCACACTCGGAGGGGCCCGTCCCCCCCATTCGCGCGCAGCGCGAATTTGGGGGGGACCGCCGAGCGCAGCGAGGCGAGGGGGGGCAGGGTCAGTGCATCGACGCCACGACCAGCTCCGCGCTCTCGCGGTCGTCGAGGTCGGTGGCCACGGCGTAGCCGACGCCGCGCTTCTCGACGGCGGCGACGCTGTAGCCGCGGCGCGAGCCGACGTACACGGGCGTGTTGCGCACCACGCGGGGCTCGAGCGTCGCGCGCAGCGGGAACCGCGCGGAGTTGTACACGTAGAGCGTGACGCGATGGCCGTCGAAGGTGTAGCGGAGCGACGCCGCGCGCTGGTTGAGCTGGCGCACGGGGACGACGCTGGCGCCCTCCCAGCGCAGGCCGTACTGCTGCAGGCTGGGCACGCGCACCGGCACGCCGACCTCCGGCTCCAGCTTGTTCACCATCGAAGGCTCCATCACCTCGGGGTCCTTCGACTGCGCGTGGTGGCTGACGAACTCGTCCACCATCTGCTCGAGCGAGGCGGTCACCACCGGCGTGCTGGTCGCCATGTTGGTGGAGACGCCGCCTTCGTAGCCTGGGGCCTTGCCCTGCTGCTCCAGCGCGCCCCACGCCAGCGTGGCGCCGGCGGCCGCGGCGACCGGCACGATGAAGCGCCAGGCCAGCGGCCTGCCTCGCTCCTGGGCCTCTCGGCGCTCCTCCCGCGCTTCCTGTCGCTCGCGCTCGGCGCTGAGAGCTCGCGCGACGCGCTCGGCGAATTCGGAGGACGGCTCGGCTTCCGCCTGCACGGCGCGGCGCAGGCTCAGCTTCAGCGACTGGTTGAGCTCGACGGACTCACGACAGCACGCGCAGTCCGCGATGTGCGTCTCCACCTCGACGACCCGGTCCGCGGCCAGCTCGCCGTCGGAGAATGGCTCGAGCAGCGGCGCCGCGCGGCGACAGGGAGAGCTCATCTCGCTGCCCCCTTCTTGGCGCGGTAGGCCGCCAAGCTCACGGGCTCTTCACGCTGTCCCACAGCCGACTCCGGGCTGACGATTCCCATGTCGAGCGCGTGCTCGTAGAGGCGGGACTTCAGCAAGCGGCGTCCACGATGCAAGCGCGACATGACGGTGCCGATGGGGCATCCCATGATATCTGCGATCTCGCGGTACGACAGCTCTTCCACATCTGCGAGAACAACCGCCAGGCGGAACTCTTCCGGCAGCTCGTCGAGGGCGGTTCGGATCTCGGCTTCGAGCACCGGGCGCAGCGCCGCGGACTCCGGGTCGCGCATCGACGCCATGGTCGAAGCGCTGACCCAACCGTCCGCGAGCGGGTCGGCGTCCGGGCCTTCGAGCACGGCCTTCTCGAGCCCGCCGCGGCGGTAGCGGTTGATGAAGGTGTTGGTCAGGATGCGCAAGAGCCAGGCGCGCATGTTGGTGCCCGCCTCGAACTGCTCGCGGGCGCGCATCGCCTTGACCAGGGTGTCCTGCACCAGGTCCTCCGCCTCCGTCGCGTTGCGGGTCATGCGCGTGGCCACCGCCAGCAGCGCGCCCAAGTGCTGCACCGCCTCGCGCTCGAACTCCGCGGTGGACGCCGACTTCGGCCTCGAAGAAGAAGAAAAGAGCTTCACCGGTTACGCTTCCAACCGGGGGAGTATGGGGTCTATTCCTTGCGACCGCTCGAGCTGTCGAGGCGTTTTTCGAGGGCGTCGAGCCGCTCCGAGAGCCGTTTGACCTCCGCCTGGAGCTCGCTGAAGGCAGAAAAGCTAGGCAATACCGCGCGGATGCGCTCGTCCACGGTGTGCTGCCACTGCTCGATGGTCGCGCGGAAGCCTTTGTTCTGGTCTTTGTCGGTCACGTCTTCCTCCGGCTCGGGCGGCGGGGGCGGAGGCTCACTGGAAGCGCCCCCTTCCTTGGGGATGAGACGCCCGATGGGGCCCTCCCTGAGCGACGACAAGAGCTTCTCGCCGCGATGACGGATCAGCGCCTTGAGGGTCGTGAGCGGGATGCCGCGCGGCCGCGCTTTCAGCTCCTCCGAGATGATCAGCGCGAGGGTGACGTCGGTTTTGTCTTCCTTGCTCGCGTTGTCGATGATCTGGACGTCTTCCCCCGCCCGCACCATTTCGGCGATCTGGAGCAGCGTGACGTACCGGCTGTCCTTCGTGTCGTAGAGCTTGCGGTTGGAATAACGCTTGATGACGCGCCGCTCCGCCGGGACGCCTTCTTCTGTGCCCTCGGTCGACATCTGCTCCTGCCCCATGGAAGCAAGGATGCCGCAGAGCGTCAAGCCCGGGTAAACCCGGAATTTTCTGCGCTCAGGGGGAGACCCGGTCCCGGGACGAGTCGAGCTCGGCCTGGCAGAGCTCGCAGATCATCTCCAGGAAGTCTCGGAAGCTGGAGCGCCGGAGCCCGATCTCGTTGATCCAGGCGATGACTTCCATCTCGCCCCGGGCGTCGACGTTGGCGGGGTTGAACACGAACAGGGTGGTCGCACCGGGATCGATGCCGAAGGGGATGAGCAGGCGGGGCCGAGTGCGCGACGGCGGGCCGTAGTCCGGAACCGGCGTTTCGGCGGCCTCGAAGGTCGCGCGCGCCGCGTCGGCGTGGACGCGTTGACCCAAGCTGGCGGCGCCGAGCAACGTGGCGCCGTCGTAGAAGCGCGACCAGCCGTCGTGGAGCATCAGGAACTCGCGGTAGCTCGGCGGCAGCGCGCGACCCAGGCGCTGCTCGGCGGCGACGATCGCGGCGCCGGTGGCGGCCGGGTTCGGCTTCAGGCCGAAGTCTCGGTAGGGCGCGATGCGCAGGATCTCGCGCTGAACTCGCTGGATGTCCCGGAGCAGGATGCGGAAGTCGGCCATGGCGGAGCCGAACCTACGCGCACGGCCGCACGTCGGCCCAGAAAGTGGGACTAAGCTGACTCGGGTGAGCGACGTGACGCCGGCCATCGAAGCGCGCGCGGTGAGCGCGGGCTACGGGCGTTCGCGCGTGCTCTCGGAGGTGTCGATCGCGGCTCGCGCCGGCGAGCTGGTCGCCGTGCTCGGCCCCAACGGGGCGGGGAAATCCACGCTGATGCGCGTGCTGGCGGGCACCCTCGCGCCGGACGCTGGGGCTGTGCTTCTGTCGGGTCGCGATCTCACGACGCTGTCTCGGGCGGAGATCGCGCGGGTGCTCGGGGTGGTGCCGCAGGACAGCGACGTGGCGTTCGGGTTCAGCGTGCGCGACGTGGTGACCATGGGCCGGGCGCCGCACCAATCGGGCCTCTTGTGGGCGCGGCCCGAGGACGAGCGGGCGGTCGAGCGCGCCCTCTCGCGCTGCGACATCGCGGGGCTCGGGAGCCGGCGGGTCGCGGAGCTCTCCGGGGGCGAGCGGCGCCGGGTGACCATCGCCCGAGCGCTGGCGCAGGAGCCGAGGGTGCTGCTGCTCGACGAGCCAGCGGCGCACCTGGACGCACGCCACGCGGTGAGCGTGGGAGATCTGGTGAAGGGTGAGGTCGTGGAGCGGGGCGTCGCGTGTATCGCCGTGATGCACGACCTGGCCGCGGCCGCCCGCTGGGCGGATCGCATCGTGCTGCTCACGGAGGGCCGAGTGCGCGCCGATGGACCGCCGGCGGAGGTGCTGGAGGCGGCGCTGCTCGAGTCCGTGTTCGAGATCCCGATCCGCGTCGGCGAAGACGCCGAGACGCGGTTGCCCTACGTGGTCACCGGGCGCTTATCGAAGTAGCGCTTTTTCGCCTGAGCTCTAGGGCTCTGATAAGGCACGGGGCATGCGCCCGGGCAAACCCCTCGCGGTGGTCGTGACGCTCGTGGCGCTCGCGGGGTGCAGCTTCGAGCAACCCGCGGCGCTGGTCTCGGCCGTGGACTTCTCGCCGCGGGAGGCGGAGATCGGCGACCGGCTGGAGGTCATCGGCTCCGGGTTTCCGGAGGGCAAGGCCGCGACCTTGAGCTTCAAGGGCGACCTCCACCGACCGGGGCAGGAGCCGCAGAGGGGCGTCGAGATCGTGGTGCCCGCGGTCAGCACGTCCGCGAATCGCGTGTCGTTGCTCCTGACCGAGCAGCTGCAAGGTGACCTGTGCGGCAAGGGCGACGGCGCCGACCACACCACCTTCCGCGGCGAGGTGACCGTGGCGTTTGCGGCCCGGACCACCGGCGCGCCGCCCATCACCGGTGTCGTGCCCAACGTGGTGCTCGACGTGCAGGGACCCGCGGTGCCGACCGAGCTGGCGCGGGCGCGCGAGGCCGAGTCGCGGCGCGCGCTCGACTTCATCGGCGTGTCGATCGACCCGAAGGCCGCGCTGCCGCCGTTCGTCGTCACCGCGGTGTTGCCCGGGAGCCGCGCCGAGCGCGCGGGGATCCTGGCGTCGGACGCGATCGTGGCCGTGGACGGCGTGAACGCGCGCTCGCCGAGCGACTTCACCTTCGCGGGAGATCGCAGCGCGACCTTCACGCTGGCGCGCGGCCGCTTGAAGGAGCCCATCGAGCGCAGCGTGGACGTGCAGGGCTTCCGCGAGCGCGCGCCCAAGGAGCTGGCGCTGAGCGGAGTGCTGATCGGCGTCGTGGTGATGCTGTTCGCGCTCTGGCTCGCTCCAGTGGCGCGGATGCTCGGCTGGATCGAGCGGCGCGTGGCCGCGCGCCTGCGCGAGCGCCTGTCCACCAAGAAGACGCTGGGCAACCGGCCGCGGCGGCTGTGGTCCGTCGTACAGGCTTCGATCGCGGACGAAGTCACGCCCGCGGGCGAGCCGCTGTTCGTGCGGCTCTTGCCCTACGTGCTGTTCCTGGCCACGAGCGCGGGTGCGACCACGATCGCGTTCGGCAAGCCGCTGGTGAGCGTGGACCTCGACTTCGCCATCGCTGCGGGCTCGAGTCTCACGCTGCTCGTGGTGGTTGCGCTGATGAACGCCGGTTGGCACGCCAAGGGGCACTGGTCCATCGGCGCCGGCTTGAAGGGCGCGCTGGCTACGCTGGCGCTCCAGCTGCCGGTGATGGTGGGGCTCGGTTGCGTGGTGCTCGCCACCGGGAGCGTGCGCTTGGGCGACATCGTGCACGGGCAGGGCGTGACACCGTGGAGCTGGAATGCGTTCCGGAACCCGGCGTTGTTCCTGGCGTTCTGGCTGATCCTGTTCGCCTCCTTTCCTGAGGCCCGCCGTCCCAAGCAGCGCCTGCCCGAGGCCGACCTGGACGAACCCGGGGCGCGCGGCGGCTTGATGTTCTACGTCGAGTGGGGGCACCTGCTCGTGGTGGGCACCCTCACCGCGATGCTGTTTCTGGGCGGCTGGAAGCTGCCCCACCCGCCGGCCCCGGGCGGAGTCCTCTGGCCCGCGCTCGGCGCGCTCCTGCTTCAGGTCAAGTGCTGGGGCGTGGTCGGAATGGTGGTGGCGCTGCGCTGGGCGCTGCCGCGGGTCCACACCGACCAGATGATTGGTGTGTTGTTCCGCTACGTGGCGCCTGCCGCGCTCTTCACCTTGGCGGGTAGCGCGGCGTGGGCCTCGTGGCGCGAGAGTCCCGCGTGGCGTGCCGTGGACCCGGTCTTGGGGTACGTGCTGTTCGGGCTGGCGGTGGGGGCCGTCCTCAAGTTCGCGCGCGCCGTGAGCGGCCACGTGCGCGCACCGAGCGCGCCCATGCACGTGAATCCCTGGTTGTGAGCTTGATAAGGCGAACGCCCGCGGTTAGCGTGCCGCGCGGCTCATGCCCGAGTACTCCGGCTCGCTCCAATCCTTCGAGCTCGCGGTGGCCTTGTGGCTGGCGCCGCTCTTGCCACTCGTGGCCGCGATCTACTCCGGCATCGGTGGCTACATCGGCGGCGGAGACGACAGCCAGCTGCCGAAGAGCTTCCGGCCGCGCTTCGTCGCGCTGCTCGCCGGGCTGAGCGCGCTCGGCCTGATCGGTTTTCACCTGGTGGTGCTGCTCGGCCTGCCGGGGGACCAGCGCCAGCTCGTGTCGCACGCCTGGGGCATGCAGCGCATCGGCTCGCTCGACACGAGCTTCACCTTCTCCGCCGAGCCGAGCACGCTGTGCCTGGCGCTCGCGCTCTGCCTCGCGGCGGTGGTCGGGGTGGTGCTCGCGGGGCGCGAGCCTGCCGAGCACGAGCGCCGCCTGAGCGCGGGCGTCGGTCTCGCGCTCTCGGGCGGGCTGTGCCTGGTGCTGGGCGACGACCTCGTGCTGGTCGCCGCCGGCTCGGTGCTGAGCGGCGTCGGCGCGCTGTTGCTCGCGTCCGCCGGAGGCGCCGCGCGCGCGGCGCGGGGCTTCGTGCTGTCCCGTATCGGCGACGCAGCCCTGGTCGGCGCGGCCGCGGCGCTCCTGTGGGGCCTGTCCGGCAGCTGGACGGGCGACGGCGACTACGTGCCCGACTTCCGGGCGCGGCTCGTGGCGGTGCAGGTCGGCGACGTGCCGCCGCCCACTGCGGATAAGGAGCGCGGCCGCGCGGTGAAGGACGCCTTCGGGTCCATCAGCATGGCGGCGCTGCCCGGGGCCACGCTGCTGATCGGCGGCGCCGAGCTGTGCGCGAGCGACGCGGACGGCAAGCGCGGTGGCGTGGGCACCAGCGGAAGGCCGTGTCGCGAGGTCGCGCGCTCGCCGTTCTCGCGCCTGCCTCTGCCGGTCGCGCTGCACGACATCGAGGTCAGGACCGGGCCGGGCACGCACGATCTCCTGGTCGAGAAGACCCGCATCGGCACCGGGCTCGAGACGCTGATCACGGTCGCCGGGGCCACCACGGTGGTGCGCGAGATGCGCGATCAGCTGGCGATTCGCGACGGGAGCGGCGCATTCCCGCTGCGCGCCGCGCTGACCAAGCGGCAGCTCCTGGGGCAGCCGCTGCTCGGGCTGGTAGCTGGGCTGCTCTCGCTGTTCGTGCTCTTGCGCGCGCTCTCCGCGGCGTTCGCGCTCACGCAGCGGGCCGCCGCCGGGAGCGGCGCGGTGGCGCTCGCGGTGCTCGGCGGAGGGATGGAGCTCTGCGCGGGCGTCGCGGTGCTGGCGCGCCTGGACTTCCTCATGGCGTTCGTGCCGGGCACGTCGACCGGCCTCGCGCTGGTCGCAGCGCTGGCGGCGCTCTGGGCCGCGGCGCGGGCTGCTCACGGCTTCGACCTCCGCGCATCGCTCGTGCTCGTAGCCGTCGCCAACGCGGGCCTGTGCACGGCGGCAGCGGCGCTCGGCGCGCACTCCGCGGCCGTGGTCGGGCTCAGCGTGACGGCGCTCGCCGTGCTCTCGCTCGCGACCGCAGTTGCCGCGGACGAGGGCGATCTCCGCGAGCTCGCGGGACGCTGGGCCGGGCGCCGCGCGCCGCTCCTGGCGGCGCTCGCGCTGGCCGGCGCGCCGCTGCCCGGGGTCGGAGCGTTCTGGGCGCGCGACGGAGCGCTGGCGGCGTCCGCTTCCGCCGGCTCTTCGCTCGGCTACGCGGTGCTGCTCGTGGCCGCGGTGTCGAGCGGTCTGCTCGCGTTCGCGGTCTGGCGGCTGGTCTTCCTGCTCGTCGCGGGCAAGGCCAGCGCCAAGCCCGCCGAGCTGCGCTTCGAGTCGGCGGCACAGGCGCTCGCGCTGGCGGCGCTCGTGGTCGGCGCGCTCGGCTATGCGCGCGCGGTCATCGGCGAAGGCGCGCCGAGCCTGCTCGAGGGTTGGCTGGCATCGACGGTTGCAGCGGACTCGCGCGGTGTCCCCTTGGAGCGCAGCGTGCGCCTGGGCGTCGCTGCCCTGGCTTTCGTGGCGGCGCTCGTGGGCTTCGCGCTCGCCCGCGCGCGATATGGCGCCTCGCGGGACAAGGACTGGGCGAAGGCCGAGTCGAGCCGGGTGCTCGCGGGCCAGCTCGGCGCCCCGCGCGAGCTGTTCGATGCGGTCCTGCTCGCGCCGGCGCTCGCGGTCGGGCGTTTGGTGCAGCGCTTCGACGGCGCGCTGGAGCTGCTGCTCGTCGGAGCGCCGGCTGCGGCGCTACCTGCGACGGAGCCGGAGCCCGAGGCGCCCGAGGCCGACGAGCCCGTGGCCGACGCAGCGAAACCAAAGAAGAAGAAGAAGCCCAAGCCGGAGGAGCGCTCGTGAAGCGCTGGCTCATCGCGCTGTGTTGGCTGGTCGGCGTCCTCGTCGGCCTGCCGACCGTGGCTCGGGCAGCGCCCATCGAGGTGCGCGCTGCCGCGGGCAAGCTGCCCCTCGAGCTGGCGGCCAAGGGCGGCAGCTTCAGCGCGAAGCTCGTGGTGGAGAACCGCGGCGCCGAGCCGACCAGCGTGGAGGTCGCGCTGCGCGAGGGCTCGGACACCGATCCGCGCCTGCCCGTCGGGCTGAGCGTGAGGTTCGTCGGCGCCGACAAGACGGTGAGGCTCGAGCCCGGACAACCGCGCGAAGTCGAGATCGAGCTGAACCCGGTCCGAGGCCGGCGCTTTCACGAGGTGTACGGCCACGTCCTGGTCACGCCCGAGGGCGGCGCGCCGATCGCGGCGGGCTTCCATGCCGCCCTGCCAGGTGCCGAGGTCGGGCCGAGCGGACGCCTGCTGTCTCTCGCCTGGCTCGTGCCGCTGCTCGGCGCGCTGATCCTGTTCGGCCTGCGGGGCCGCGAGCCGCGTCCGGGGGCCGGGCGCGCGCTGTGGGTGGGAGCGACGGCCGTTCAGCTCGGGCTCCTGGCCTGGGCGGTGTCGCGCTTCGACGTGCTGCACACGCGATTTGCCGGCAGTGAAGGCGCGCAGCTCGTCGAGCGGATGCCGCTCATGCGCAGCCTGGGCGTCGAATATTACCTGGGCGTGGACGGCACCACACTGGTCCTGACCCTGTGCGTGTCGTTGCTCGGTCTGCTCGCCGCGCTGCTGGCCGAAGGGGACCAGGCTGCGCGCTTCGGCGGGTTCGCGCTGCTGATCGACGCGGGGCTCGCTGGCGCCTTCGTCTCGCTGGACCTCGGCTTGATGCTGGTGTTCTGGCTGCTGGTGGTCGTCGCCTCGTCGGTGGCGCTCGCCCGCACGGGTGATGCTCGCCTGGGCCGCGGCACCGCCATCGCGCTGGGGCTGGGTTTCTTGCTGGTCGCGTTCGCCGTCTGGCAGCTCTCGGGGACGGCCAGCGCGGCCTACCTGCTCGACGGTGCGCCGGCGCCGCGCGTGTTCTCACTCACCGAGCTGGCGCACGGTGGCTTCGTCCCGCGGCAGAGCGCGCTGCTCGGCGCCCACCCGACCAAGGTCGTGTACGTCTGCTTGTTCCTCGGCGCGGCGCTCACGCTCGGCGCAGCTCCGTTCGGGGGCTGGCTCGCCGCGGTCACGGCTCGAGCTCCGACCTTCCTGGCGCTCTTGATCGGGGGCGGCGTGACGCTCTTGGGCGTCTACGCGCTCTGCCGCATCGGCTTCCCGGCGCTGCCCGACGGCGCGCGTTGGGCATCGCTCGCGGTGGCGGTGTTCGGTCTGCTCGGCACGCTGTACGCGTCGCTGGTGGCGCTGGTCTCTGACGAGCCGCGCCGCTTCGCCGCGCACGCGCTCTCGGCGACTGCGGGCGTGCTCTTGCTCGGGAGCGCCGCGCTCACGGCGGCGGGGTTGCAGGGCGCGCTGCTCCTGGCGCTCGGTCGGGCGCTCACGCTCGCGCTCCTGCTCGGCGTGCTCGGGATGGCGCGGGCGCCCGACGGCAGCTCGCTCGCCGGTCGCATCGCGCGCGGTTCGCCCATGCTCGCGGCGCTCGGCGCCGTGGCCTGGCTGGGGGCGGCCCTCGGGCCCGGTACGCTGGCGTTCGCCGGGGCGATCTCCGCGCTGTTCGGCGGGCTGCCCACGCTGCGCGCCGTGGCTCTGGTCGAGGCCTTCGCGCTGGTGCTGCTCGCGGCGGCGGCGGTGCGCTCCTACCGCCGCACCTTCCTGGGCGTCGATACGGGCCCGCGCGTTGCGGCGGCGCTCCCGGCAGAGCGCGAGCTGTCCGTCACGCTGGCCGCGGCCATCTTGCTGGTGGTGCTCGGCCTCTGGCCGCGCCCGCTGCTCCGGCTCATCGACTCGAGCTGCCTCGACCAGGCCGAGCAGGTCAACCCGCCGGGCGCGCTGGAGGTGGTGCAAGCGCCGCGCGGAACGCCGGAACGGCTGGCGAGCTCGCGCTAGAGCGCGCTCAGGCGCCGTACCAGGCCTTCGTCTCGGGCTTGAGCCAGTAGATGATCAGCGGAATGCACGCGGGCAAACACGCGCAGCTGGTGAAGCCCAGGCAGATCAGCCCGAGGTGCAAGTACCAGACGTACTTCTTGCGTCCGGCAAACGCGCCCCAGGTGGTGGGGATCGCGAAGGCGATGCCGAGCAGCAGGTAGATGATGCCCATCAGCGTCGCAGGCAAAGCGTCCTTCGTGCCGGGTGCGACGGCGACGCCCATCACCAGCACGAACACGCCGAGCGCGGCCACGAGCAGGTACACCAGCGCGAGCGCTCCCGCGTAGATCCGCGCCCAGAGCACGACGGGTGGAGCGGTCTCGGGCGGGAGGTCCGGCGTGTACGCGGAGGTCATGCCTCGGCCATGGTAGAACGGTTCAGGGGCGCGGGCGTGCTAAGGTGATCGAGATGCGCGTTGCACGGCGAGACTACGACCACGCGCGAGCGTCCAAGGTGACGTATTGGGCTGGCCTGACCCCCGCGGAGCGAATTCGGCTGGCCGATGACCTCCGCCGTCACGCGCTCCTCTTGCACCCCGAATGGCCGACCGACGAGCAGCGCGCGCTCGACGTCGAGAGTCACATCCAAGTCTCGGAGCGTCTGGAACGTGCCGCGGCGGCCCGCAAGCGTTGAGGTCCTCGCGGCGCTGAAGAAGGTCCTCGGTCCCCGGAGGATCCGCTGGTACGTGTTCGGCGCTCAAGCCGCCCTCGTCTACGGGAGCGCGCGTATGACGCTGGACGTCGACGTCACCATTTCGCTGAAGCAGGAAAGAGTCCGACCGCTGGTGGCCGCGCTGCTGAAGGGCGGTTTCGGCTCGCGAACCGATGACCTCGAGGCGTTCTTCACACGTTCGCGGGTCGTTCCTCTCTTTCACGAACGGACTCGAATGCCGCTCGATCTCGTCGTCGCCCGGGATTCGCTCGAGCTGACCTTCCTGGAGCGGGCCAGGCTGATCGACATCGGCGGCGTGACCGTTCCCGTCATCTCTCCCGAGGATCTCGTGGTCGCGAAGCTGTTCGCCGGTCGTCCTCGCGATCTCGAAGACGTGCGCTCGGTCCTGGGAGCGACGGGCGAGTCGATGGATCTCCGCTACGTCCGCGCGCTCCTGGGGCAGTTGGACGAGGCCGAGGATCGAGCGGACTTGCTGCCGGCGCTGGAGCGACTCCTCGAGGAGGCACGCGGCGAATCGGCTGACTAGGGTCGGTCGGCCGAGCCCGACGACATCGCCAACCGGATCAGCTCTTCGTGCGCTACGCGGTTTGGGGGCGCAAGATGCCGAACGCTCGCTGCTCGAGCGCGGGGGAGAGCGCCCAGAGGGAGCGCGAGGCCTGGAACAGCAGGCGTTTGGCCAGGCGCGCGGCGCGCGAGCTCCGCCTGAGGTCGTGCAGCCACATGAACTCGAACACGTCCTCGATCTTGCGCCGCACCTCCGGCGAGTAGTGGAAGAAGTCGGCGTCCAGCACCGCCCCGCGGCTGAAGAGCTGCGTCTGGTAGTGGGCGTGGCGCCCCCGGTCCGGGGCGTCGAAGCTGCGTTCCTTGCTCAGCCACCAGTCCGTCAGGCCGAACTGGTCCTTGTAGCGCTCGTAGATCTCGGTGCCCGGGAACGGGATCAAGATCGAAGCGATGGCCGGGTGAAAGCGCGCCACGTAGGGCGCGAGCTCGGCCATCAGCCTCTGGGTCTCGTCGATCGACTGCAACGTGTCCCAGGGGAAGCCGAGGATGAAGAACACGTACGGTCGGATCCCGGCCGCCGCCGTCGCCTCCACGATGCGCCGGGCACGGGCCACGTCGTGCGGCTTGTGGATGCGCTTCAGGGTCTCGGGGTGTCCGCTCTCGATGCCGTAGTCGATTTGAACGCAGCCGGCGCGGCGCAACGTGAGGAGGAGCGCCTCGTCCACGCGATCGACGCGGGTCATCATGCTCCAGGTCAGGCCGAGCCCGTTAGTCTCCAGGCCCTCGCAGATGGCGAGCATGCGCTCGCGGTTCACCGTCATGGCGTCATCCATGAAGTGGAAGTGACGGGTGCCGAAGCGCGCGTGCACTTCGGCCATCTCGCCGAGCACGCTGGCCGCCGAGCGGAAGCGGAAGCGACGGCCGAACAGCCCGCCGGCGCAGTAGGCGCACTTCGCGGGGCAGCCCCGCGACGAGAACAGGTTCATGTGCAGCGCGGCGTTGTCGGGGCCGCCGTACTCGCGGGCGTCCACCAGGTGGCGGGCCGGCGGCGGGAGCGCGTCGAGATCGGCGACCGGCGCGCGCGGCGGTCCGTGGCGCAGCACGCCCGAATCGTCGCGGTACACCCAGCCCGCGACCTGGTCCTTGGGCATCCGACCGGCCAGCGCCTCGACCGCCTCGACGATGGTCGGCTCGCCTTCGCCCACGACCGTCGCGTCGAAGCCGTGCTCGACGGGCTCTTCGGGCAGGAGCGTGGCGTGGGGACCTCCGGCGAGCAGCTTCGCGCCGCTGTCCCCGAGCAGGGACACGAGTCGGTAGGCCTCGCGCGCGATCGGCGTGACCAACGTCATCCCGATCACGTCGGGGCGTTCTTCGCGAGCGATGCGGGCGATGTCCTCGCTGCTTCGCCTGCGCGCCGCGGCGTTGGCGTCCAGCAAGCGCACCTCGTGCCCCGCGCGCTCCAGCACGGCGGCCAGCATGGTCATGCCCCCGGGGCACCCCTCGTGGCTCTGTGTGCGTGAAGGTGGGTAGACGAGCAGGACCTTCGACGGCATGGCACTGCGAGAGCGCAAGGTCCATTCCAACGTGGAATCAGCGCTCGTGGGCAACCACCGGGCGCAAGGCGATCGGTTGCGCCGGATGGCGCGGCAAAAATCGCGCGCTCCGCCCGCGCGCTATCCCTCCGCCGCCTCGAGCTCCGCGCGCAGGCGCTTCTCTTCCTGACCCAAGCCGCCGATGACCTGCATGCAGCGGTCGGCGGCCGACTTGTAGACGCGAACCGAGCCGCGCCGCTGGTACAGGTCCGAGAAGTCGATGGGCTCACCGAACACCACGAACACGGGGCGGCCGGTGCCGTCGTAGTTGCTGGTGACCTGGCGCCGGAGGTCGTTGATCAGGCCGTTCACGAACACCGGGATGACCGGCACCTTGGCGGCGTGGATGATCTTGCCGACGCCGGGTTGAGCGGGCAGGAACGAGTACGGGTCGTCGTCCTTCTTGCGCGTGCCCTCCGGGTGCAGGCCGGCGAACAGGCCGCCCTGCTGGAGCAGCCACACCAGCTCGTCCAGGCTGGTGACGTTGAGCGCCTGCTGCTTCTTCTCCCGGAAGATGGGCGGGTACATCGCGAAGAAGCTCATCACGCCGTTCACGAACAGGCCGGCGGGGGAGTCGTAGAAGAAGCTCGACCGCACCGGGAACGCGATGCGGTGCGGCAGCCCGCGCCGCACCAGATCTCCGGTCACCACGTAGAGGTCGAAGAAGCTCCGGTGGTTCGACACCAGAATGAAGCTCTGGACGGGATCGAGGGCCGGCAGGCGCTCGAGGCCGTGGACGTGGCGCAGGTGCTTGGTGAAATGGTGGATCCAGGTCGAGCCGATGTGGTGCTGGCACCAGCGGATGGCCCGCTCGGCGCGCCCTGGCGCGAACGTCCCGCGGACGAAGCGGATCTGCGCGCGCTCGGTGCGGCTCAGCCGGTCGCCCGCCTCGCGGAGCAGGTCGGGTCGGGTCATGCAGAGGACGGGAGCGGGGGCTCCGGCGTGCGGTCGAACACGATGTCCACGTAGCCCGGCGGCGGCACCAGGTCGCGCAGTGCATCGATCAGCTGCTCGGTGACCTGCTCGAAGTCGATGCTGCGCGTCTTGGGTCGGAGGCTCAACGTCAGGTGGGGCTCGATGTCGCGATCGGCGTTGAACGTGGAGAGGACCTCGTAGCGCTCGATGTTGCCCAGCTCCTCGAGGCAGCGCTCGAGCGCCGTCAGGAACGCCTTCGGCGGCGGCGCGTCGGCCTCGGCGATCAGCGTCTTCTCGAAGTCTTGCACGGGGATGTCGCGCACGTAGCCGACCAGCGGCAGGGCGCGGCCCTTGGCGATGCTCGCGATCTCGTGGCGGTGCAACATCAGCTCCGTCTCGTGCCCGGCGTTGATGATCAGCGCCATCACGCTCTCTTCGTCGACGATCTGCTGAGCCAGGTCGAGGCCCACCTTGGCGGGCAGCGAGCAGTACTCGAGCGCGCCCTCGTCGGTGCGCCAGCCGAGCTGCTCCGCTACCGGCTCCAGGATGTCCGGCCGGGTGAACATCGCGGAGAACAGCCGGCCCTGGTCGTCCTCGAGCAGGTGGGGCGCGATGGTCAGATCGTCGTCGAGCGCCATCTGCTCGCCGATGGTCGCGCCGGGGACCTGCTTGGCCAGGGGCACGAACAGCTCCCCTTGCTCGATGCGCTGCACCAGCTCGACCACGTCGCGGCGGAGCCCACGGCGCGCGCCCTGCACCCAATGGGTGAGGTCCGTCGGGTCCAGGACGTCCCCGCCGCTGCCGTTGTCATGTGCCGACATGGGTCGGCGCGAATATCACGCAATTGTCGTCGACGCACGCGCCCCGTTCTGGCAAAGCCGGGGGCCAGATGAGCGCCGAGCGACGCACGCTCTACCCGGAGCTGGAAGCGAATCAAACCGGGCGGTTATCCGTCTCGGACGGACACGAGCGAGAACCTGGTGGGGGCGAGCCCGGGGCTGGCCGAGCACCTGGGACGTGCGGCTGGTAGCGCAAGTCGCGGGACCAGGTGTGTAGCACCATGGCGACGCCAAGCTCGCCACCGAGGCACCACAGAGCGATCGGCCAGCCGGAGATGAGCGACCTCCTCTGCGAGGAGACGCGGCGCCTCATTGTCGGTGGCGAGGGAGAGCGAGCCGATCTTGACGACCACGCGCCGCGCGCGGCTCAGGGCTGCGCGTTACTTGTTCACGCGCGGCCTACGATGCGTCAACCCGCGTGCGGCGTCGAGAGCGGGAAGAGCTCGACGATGGGTGCGCCGGCCTTGACGCTCGTCATGCCGCTCCGCGCCGCTGCTTGACTCCGGTCAACAGCGGCGTAGCGTTCTTGGCATGGCGAGTGCTCGGCTCGGCTCGGCTCGGCTCGGCTCAATATCCAGCTGCGTCGTGCTGACATTACTCACCTCTGCGTGCTCCGTCGATGACGGACGTCGCGCACCGCGGGAACCCCTTGGCGAAGTAGAGGAAGAGTTCTCGAGCGCCGTGCAGGAGCGGACGGTGCCGCTTCGCGTGGTCCAGATCGTCAACTCGGCGTCCGATCCCGACGTCATCAGCTACACGACCCTCCAGAGCGGAGTGCAGGCTGCCAACGAGGTCTTCAAGGCCGCCGGCGTGCAGTACTGGATCAAGTCCTACGAGCGCTGGGTCTCGCCGCAGTTCTCCGACTTGTCGAATGCATCGAACCTGGACAAGAGATGGGATCAGGTGAAGAGCGACTTGCAGGGGGTGTTCCCGAACCTGCCGGACAATGCCTGGCTCGACCCGCAGAAGAAACGCGAGCGGGTCTGGCTCCGGGCGGCCGCGACGCGCTACGCGGATTGGTCGGAGACCATTCTCTGGGTGCCGGTCAACGGCGGGACTTATCATCAAGGATTCGCGCCGGAGTGGGGCACGGCCGCGGTGATCTACAGTGGCGGCAGCATCCCGCGCTACAAGTTCGCTCACGAGCTCGGGCACACGCTGGGAGCGCACCATCCGTCGGACATTACGTGGGCGGGGGACGAGCCGCTGTTCGACCCCAGGACCTACACGGTGATGAAGCCCGAGCACCTCTGGGATCTCGTCTACAAGCCCGGCACGCCGAACCTGTTCTTCTCGAGCGAGGCGGAGGCGCAGCCCCACAGCGCGTCGCTCCAGCCCATCCACACGGGAAGCAACTGCATCACCCAGCCGGACGGCTACATGGATTGCACCGTGAACGGCGTTCACTACTACACGGGCTCGAACGCGCTGAAGGGGATCGCGTTCACGTTCGCGTCCGGCTACGGCCCGAACGTGACGAGCTACGACGATCTCAACAGCGAGAGCCACTCGTTCTCCATCAGCGACTCGCAGATTGGCCGTATCCGCAAGTACCTGCGTTACGAGCTCGCTACCCCTGCGCCGTGGAAGACGCAGATCATGGACGGTGCGAACGGCAGCGACGTGGCTGCTGGCCGGCGGCCGCGACTCGGGGAAGGTCACAATCGCGAAGCAAGCTTCAAGCTCGACTTCGACGGTGACGGTCGCCGCGACATCGGCGTGTGGGTGCCGCCGACCGATGGGGCGAGCTACGGTTCGTTCATCGTTCTGTTGAGCACGTACGGCTTCAGCGTGAGCGCCGGGCAGCACATCAATGTTGCGTTCGGCAGGCTGGGCGACATCCCCGTGCCCGCGGACTACGACGGCGACGGTCGTGCGGACGTCGCGGTGTACCAGCCGGGCGGGGGACTCGCCCGGAACGACCCGGCGGCCACGACGGGGTACTGGCGCTGGTGTGCTACCAATACCGGAAATCCCCCGAGCACGTCTTGTGGACACGACGGCGTGAATCCGATCGGCTTTGGCGAGCGTCAATCCGTGCCGCTTCCGGGTCTCGACTTCGATGGAAACCCGAGCACCGCCGAGCTGGCGTTCTACACTCCCGCCTATGGCCTCTGGTGGTGGAGGCCGGTCTCGGGTGGGTCAGGGACCGCGCGCTTCCTCGGGTCGCCCGGAGAAGTGCCCCTAGCGGGTCACTACGACGGCGACTGGAAGACGGACATCGCCGTTTACAACCCCGCCACCGCGCTGTTCCGGATGGCGCGCTCGGAGCTGCTCTGGAGCGAGCCGCTGGTCACCAGCCAGTTCTCCAACGTGTACGTGGGATCGCCCAACACGGTCCCCGGCTCGGGGAGCTCGGCGCAGCGCGGCGCCGGAGTCCCGCTGAACGGCGTGTTCCGCGCCAAGCAGGTGTGTCAGGGCGGCAACTGCTGGAACGAGCCGCGTCGGGTCTTCTCGCTGTGGTTCCCGCCGAATGGCACCTGGGTCACGAAGTGGGACATCTTTGCCGGCGGCTCGCCGACCTCCTGCCAATGGGGGGTCGACATCGACATGCCCATCGTCCACATCGATCGCGACGGCGACATGGCCACGGAGATGGCGATCTACCGCGCGGACAAGCACAGCGGCGCCAACAGCAACGCCTGGCTGTCGATTCGGAATAGCAGCGGAGGAGCCTCCTGCAACGGCACGCAGACGAACTACGCGCTCTGGTCGCTGAATCGGCCGCGCAACATGGTCTTCGCGGTGAGCGACATGACCGGGGACGGCAAGGCGGAGATCCTGATCGTGAACCCCGACACGATGACCGTCAACTGGCTCACCTCGCAGTCGGACTATACGATCTGGGAGTCTCGAACGATCGGCAACCAGCGCGCCGTGGTGCTCTGAGCTTCGGAGGATGAAGATGAACCATCGAATGGCAATGATGGCACCCGCGTTCGTGGCCCTGCTGCTCGCCGCTTGCAGCAAGGACAAGGCCGACAGCGGGATCACCTCCGAGCCGATCGGCGACGCAGAGAGCGATGCCCCGTCCGACGCCGCGAAGCCCGAAGCCTGTCCGGCCGGACTTCCCGGGCCGAAGCTGGTGAAGCTCGCGGCACCGGACGGAACCGGGTACTGCATGGACCAGCGGGAGGTGACGGCGGGGGAATACGTCACGTTCGCCAAGGCCATGGCCGGCAAGACCGGGGGCCAAATCGAGGCCTGCGCCTGGAACACCCGCTACGAACCCAAGCTAATTCCACCGCACGACGGGCAGATGGTCGGGATGGACGGGTACTGCATGGCGGAGGAGTACGACCCGGTGAAGTATCCGGATCGTGCGGTTGCGTGCGTGGACTGGTGCGACGCTGCGGCCTACTGCGCGTGGGCTGGCAAGCGGCTGTGCGGCAAGGTCGGCGGCGGGACCGCGACGCTGGCGGGGATCAACGACCCCGCCCAGAGCGAGTGGACGAACGCCTGCACGCAGGGCGGCAAGACGAAGTACCCCTGGGGTGACTCGTACGCACCGGGGACCTGCGTGGACCCTGTGAAGATCCAGCAGCAGGGCGAGGCCGCGAAGGACGTGACCGGCACGGCCTCGAGCGCGTGCCACGGTGCGCTCGAAGGGTTCGCCGAGGTTTACGACCTGGTCGGAAGCGTGCAGGAGTGGACCGCCGAGTGCGAGAGCCCGGGGCAGAACTGCTCGGTGCATGGAGACGGATCGATGAGCAGCCCCGAGGTCCCGATGTCCTGCAACGCCGGGAGTACCCACGTGACGAGCACCTACTTCGAAAGGGGGTTCCGCTGCTGCGCGGACCTCGTTTCGGGCAAGTGAGGTCACCCGGCTGCCGACCGGGAAATGGGTCACGAAGTGGGACATCTTTGCCGGCGGCTCGCCGACCTCCAATGGGGTGTCGACATCGACATGCCCATGGTCCACATCGATCCGACATGGCCACGGAGATGGCGATCTACCGCGCGGATAAACACAGTGGCGCCAACAGCAACGCCTGGCTGTCGCTTGGGGATAGCAACGGAGGAGCCTCTTGCAACGGCACGCAGACGAACTACGCGCTCTGGTCGCTGAATCGGCCGCGCAATCGAACGATCGGCAACCAGCGCGCCGCGGTGCTCTGAGCTTCGGAGGATGAAATGAACCATCGACAAGCCCTGATGGCACCAGCGTTCGTGGCCCTGTTCTGCTGAGCCAGGTCGAGGCCCACCTTGGCGGGCAGCGAGCAATACTCGAGCGCGCCCTCGTCGGTGCGCCAGCCGAGCTGCTCCGCTACCGGCTCCAGGATGTCCGGCCGGGTGAACATCGCGGAGAACAGCCGGCCCTGGTCGTCCTCGAGCAGGTGGGGCGCGATGGTCAGATCGTCGTCGAGCGCCATCTGCTCGCCGATGGTCGCGCCGGGGACCTGCTTGGCCAGGGGCACGAACAGCTCCCCTTGCTCGATGCGCTGCACCAGCTCGACCACGTCGCGGCGGAGCCCACGGCGCGCGCCCTGCACCCAATGGGTGAGGTCCGTCGGGTCCAGGACGTCCCCGCCGCTGCCGTTGTCATGTGCCGACATGGGTCGGCGCGAATATCACGCAATTGTCGTCGACGCACGC
This sequence comes from Polyangiaceae bacterium, assembly GCA_015075635.1. Classification (NCBI taxonomy): domain Bacteria; kingdom Pseudomonadati; phylum Myxococcota; order Polyangiales; family Polyangiaceae; species Polyangiaceae bacterium. The sequence continues at coordinate 1,535,194 of JABTUA010000002.1, read as the reverse complement.
GCCCCGTTCTGGCAAAGCCGGGGGCCAGATGAGCGCCGAGCGACGCACGCTCTACCCGGAGCTGGAAGCGAATCAAACCGGGCGGTTATCCGTCTCGGACGGACACGAGCTGTACTGGGAGGAGAGCGGCAACCCGCAGGGCAAGCCGGTGGTGTTCCTGCACGGCGGTCCCGGCGCTGGCACCGAGCCCAAGCAGCGGCGCTTCTTCGATCCGGCGCGTTACCGCATCGTGCTCTTCGACCAGCGCGGCTCCGGCAAGAGCACGCCCCACGCCAGCTTGGAGGACAACACGACCTGGCACCTGGTCTCGGACATCGAGGCCCTGCGCGCGCACCTGGGCATCGAGCGCTGGCAGGTGTTCGGAGGCTCATGGGGCGCGACGCTCGCGCTGGCGTATGCCGAGAAGCACCCGGAGCGGGTCAGCGAGCTGGTGCTGCGCGGCATCTTCATGCTGCGACAATGGGAGCTCCGCTGGTTCTACCAAGAGGGCGCGAGCCGCATGTTCCCGGACGCCTGGGAGAAGTACCTCGCGCCGATCCCCGAAGCCGAACGGGGCGATCTGATCGCCGCCTATCATCGACGGCTGACCAGCCCCGAGCGCGAGGTCCGTCAGGAGGCCGCCCGCGCCTGGAGCATCTGGGAGGCCGCGACCAGCTTCTTGTACGCGAACCTGGCTCACGTGGCGCACGCCGGCGAGGACGAGTTCAGCCTCGCCTTCAGTCGCATCGAGTGCCACTACTTCGTCAACCGCGGCTTCTTCGCCCGGGAGTCGCAGCTCCTGGACGACGCGGTGAAGCTCCGCCACCTCCCCACCACCATCGTGCACGGACGCTACGACGTGGTGTGCCCGCTGGAGAACGCCTGGGATCTCGCGCGGGTGCTGCCGCACGCGAACCTCCGCATCGTCCCGGACGCCGGCCACAGCGCGTTCGAGCCGGGCATCGTTCACGAGCTGGTCGGCGCGACGGACGCGTACGCCGGCTGACTACGGGACCTGAAGGAAGCGGGTCTGGATCAGCCTCGCGGCCCAAGGCTCACCAGCCGTCGTCCGGACATGACGCCCTCATCCTAGCGCCATCCCCCCAATGATCCTGGGGACTTTCGCGGCTCCGCTGCTTTGTGCGCCGCGGAGACTATGCTCCGGCTCATGGCCATAGCGACCTCGCCCGCAGCCCCCGCCACCTTCGCCGCTCCGCCCGCCAAGTCGGACAAGGAGATCGCCGAGACGGTGCAGAAGCTCCGCGCCACCTTCGAGTCCGGCGTCACGCGCCCCGCCGAGTGGCGGCTGAACCAGCTGCGCCAGCTCTACCGCATGATCGAGGACGAGGAGCCCAGGATCCTCTCCGCTCTGACCAGCGATCTGGGCAAGTGCGCGGCGGAGGGCTGGATCGGCGAGACCGGCTTCGTGATGAACGAGCTCAAGCTCCAGCTCACGCACCTGAAGCGCTGGATGCGTCCGCGCGCGGTGAAGGCACCGATGACCGTGCAGCCCGCCAAGGCCAAGCTCTACCCGGAGCCGCTGGGTGTGGCGCTGGTGATCTCGCCCTGGAACTACCCGTTCCAGCTCGCCATCTCGCCGCTGGCCGGCGCGCTCGCCGCGGGCAACTGCGTGGTGGTGAAGCCCAGCGAGGTCGCGCCCGCTACCAGCGCCATCATGGCCGAGCTCGTCCACAAATACGTGGACCGCAGCGCCGTCGCGGTGATCGAAGGGGGCATCCCGGAGACGACGGCCCTGCTCGCGCAGCGCTTCGACCACATCTTCTACACCGGCAACGGCACGGTCGGCCGCATCGTGATGGAGGCGGCGGCCAAGAACCTCACGCCGGTGGTGCTCGAGCTGGGCGGCAAGAGCCCCTGCATCATCGACCGCGACGTGAACCTGGACGTGGCGGCGCGCCGCATCGCCTGGGGGAAGTTCTTCAACGCCGGGCAGACCTGCGTGGCGCCGGACTACGTGCTGGTCCACGAGTCGGTCGAGAAGCCGTTCCTGGACAAGCTGGCGTCGATCGTGCGCGAGTTCTACGGCGACGACCCGCAGAAGAGCCCCGACTACGCCCGCGTCGTCAACGCCCGACACCACAAGCGCCTGAGCGCGCTGCTCGACAGCGGCAAGGTCTTCATCGGCGGAAAGACGGACGTGGACGATCGCTACATCGCGCCGACCGTGCTCACCGGCGTGAGCCCGTCGAGCCCGGTGATGCAGGAGGAGATCTTCGGCCCCATCCTGCCCGTGCTGACCATCTCCAGCCTGGACGAGGCCGTGCGCTTCGTGAACGACCGCGACAAGCCGCTGGCGCTCTACGTGTTCTCGAACGACGCCGATCGCGCGCAGACGGTCATCGAAGGCACCAGCTCCGGCGGCGCTTGCGTGAACGACTGCATCGTCCACCTGGCACCCCACGAGCTGCCTTTCGGCGGCGTGGGTCCGAGCGGCATGGGCGCGTACCACGGCAAGGCGAGCTTCGACTGCTTCACGCATTTGAAGGGCGTGTTGCACAAGCCGTTCTACCTGGATGCCCCGCTGCGCTACCCGCCTTACACCGACGACAAGATGAAGTGGGTCAAGCGCCTGTCGTGAGTGACTCGCCAAGTTATCCCCCGCCGCCCTGGGAGACCTACGGCTTCGGGGTGATGTGCCCGTACCTCGTGCGGGTGAGCGAGGTCGAGCTGCCCCCCGGGCTCGAGCCGGTGGCCGCCGCCGGGCGCACGCTCGGCATGTTCGGCTACATCGAGTACCGGCCGCCGTCGCCCTTGGTCTACGCCGAGCTCTTGTGGATGCCGGCCACGGTGCGGTTCCGGGCCAGCGACGGCAAGACGAGCCAGGGCTACTTCGTCTCACGCATGTACGTGGACCACGAAGGCTCGCTGGCGGCGGGGCGCGAGCTCTGGGCTTTGCCCAAGACGTTGGCTCGCTTCGAGCGGCGCGCGGGCGGCGTCGAGGTCGAGGCCGACGACGGCACGCGTCTCAGCTTCGACTACCGCGGCCTCGGCCCCGCGCTTTGGCTCAAGAGCCGGGTAGCGACGCTGCAGCGCGGCGAGGGCGGCGTGGTGCGCTTCCGCTCGGACTTCGCCGGGCTGGTGCGCCCGGCGCGCACGCGGGTCAGCGCCTTCGCGAGCTCGCACCCGGGATGGGCGGCGTTCCCACACGCGCGCCGCGCGTTGGGCCTCGGCAGCTTGCTCGAGCGCTTCGAGAGCACGATGCACGCGCCGCTTCTCCTCGGCTAGACCGGCAGCGCGTGATACTAGTCGGGACTCGGTCGATGTCCGAGCGTCCCTCACTCTCCAGCATCATCGCGGGCATCACCGAGACCTTCGGGCCCCGCAAGCGCCGCTCGTGGATGGGGCAGACGCGGGCGCACGTCGAGCTGCGCGACCTGAGCAGCGACGAGCTCGGGCGCTTCTCGACGGCGCTCAGGGAGGCGGCCGCGCGCTTGCCGCGGATCAAGTGGGTCGAGATCAACCCGCACACGCGCCGCGCCGTGATCGAGATCGAGCGTGGTGCGCACGAGCTCGAGGAGCTGGTGGAGCTGGTGCACGCGGCGGAGCAGAGCGCGGGCGTGGAGAAGGCCGCCTTCTCCGAGAGCGCCGCCGAGCACCCGGCGGACGCCGAGCCCCTGCACCGCCTGGGCCTCGGGGCGGCGCTCGACGTGATCGGTTTCGGTGTCGGAGCCGCGCTGCGTTTCTCGCCGTTGCCGGCCTCCGGCATCGCGGCCTCGGTCGCCGCGGCCTCCGCCGTGGTGCGCGCGACGCCGCGCCTGCGCCAGAGCCTGGATCAGGCCCTGGGAGGCAAGCGCGCGGATCTCACGCTGAGCAGCGTGATCTCCTTGGCCCAAGGCGCCGCCCAGCGCCCCGTGGCGTCGCTGGTCGATCTCGCGCACAAAGCTGCGCTCTTGCGCGAGGCGCGGGCGCGGCAGGACACCTGGGAGGCGCGAGAGGCCGAGCTCTGCTCCGCGTCCTACGAGCACGATCTGGGGCGGGCACGGGTCGATCCCCGACCAGTGCCGCTGCCCCGGGGGCCCATCGAGGAGTACGCCGATCGGGCCTGGATCGTCTCGCTGGGCGGATTCGCGGTGAGCTTCCTGACCACGCGCAGCGTGCAGCACGCCGTGGCCGCGCTGTTCGGCGCGCTGCCCAAGCCGGCGCGCCTGGGTCGCGACGTGTTCGCGGCGGAGCTCGGGCGCACGCTCGCGGCGCGTCGCGTGCTGGTGAACGACCCGGACGTGCTCCGCCGCCTCGACCGCATCGACTGCCTGGTCATCCAGGGCGACTTGGTCGCGCGCGATCGCTTCGAGGTGACCGAGGTGGTCACCGTGGAGGGAGTCTCTCGCCGTGAGACCCGGCGTCGCGTTCTGGAGCTGTTCGAGCCGGACCACCCGGTGAGCGTGGTGCGGCGCGAGAGCTGGGTGCTCGGGCCGCCGGCGCGCCTGGGCTTGTCGCTGCCGCTCGAGCTGGAGACCCGGGCACGGGAGCTCTCCCGGCGCGGCGAGCTCTGCCTGGGCCTGGCGAGGGACGGTCGCGTCGAGGGCCTGGTCGCGCTCTCGATGATCCCGCAGACCGGCATCGAGGAGCTGATCACCGCGGCACACGAGGCGCAGATGCGGGTGGTCATCGCCTCGAACGACGAGGCGGTGCTGCAAGGGCTGAACGTGGACGACGCCATCCCCTTCGGCGACGGCCTGCCGAGCGGGATCCGGCGCCTGCAGCGCGAGGGGCGCAGCGTGATGCTGGTGGTGACCGGCCGCGCCACGGGCATCGGGGCGGCCGACTGCGCCATCGGCCTGGTGCGCGCCGGCGAGCCGCCGCCATGGGGCGCGCACCTGATCTCGAGCGACGACCTGTCCGACGTGCGCTTCGTGCTCCAGGCCTGCGTGACCGCCAAGAAGGTGGCGAAGCAGAGCGTGAACCTGGCGCTCGGAGCCGCCGGCGTGGGCACGCTGGTCTCGGCGGGCGGAGTGGTGAGCATGACCACGCGCCGGGTGTTCGCCGTGGTGAACACCGCGTCGCTGATCGCGATGGCGAACGGTCTGCGCAACAGCGCGTCGCTCGAGCGGCGCGCGCTGCCGCCGCCCCGCGACCGCACGCCCTGGCACGCGCTGGACGCCCAGGGCGTCTTGGCGAAGCTCGGCACCAGCGAGACGGGGCTTGCGCGGGCGGAGGCGCACTCGCGCCGGCGCCCGACGCCGGGTGACAAACCCGCCCTGCTCGAGCTCTCGGAGGCGGTGACGGACGAGCTGTTCAACCCGCTGGCGCCGCTGCTCGCGGCCGGCGCCGGTCTCTCGGCGGTGGTGGGCTCGGTTGCGGACGCCGGCATGGTGGGCGGCGTCGTCGCTTTGAACGCCGTCGTCGGCGGCGTGCAGCGCTTCCGCACCGAGCGCGCGATTCGCCGCCTGGCCAGCGACACGAAGCGTCGCGCGCGCGTGCTCCGCGGCGGCGAGCTCACGGACGTCGATGCCGCCGAGCTGGTGCGCGGGGACGTGGTGCTGTTCTCGCCGGGCGACGTGGTGCCCGCGGACTGCCGCATCATCGGCGCGGAGAGCGTCGAGGTGGACGCCTCGAGCCTCACCGGCGAGTCGTTGCCGGTCCGCAAAGGCCCCGCGGCGTCCTTCGATCCGGAGGTGGCCGAGCGCGGCAGCATGCTCTACGAGGGCACCAGCATCGCGGCGGGTCGCGCCACCGCCGTGGTGGTCGCCACCGGGGACGAGACCGAGGCGCGCCGCGGCTCGAACACCTCGCGACGGGACATCGCCACGAGCGGCGTCGAGCTCCGGCTGCGCTCGCTGATCAACCTCACCGGTCCCATCGCGCTCGGGGCGGGCGCCGCGCTGATCACCACAGGGGCGCTGCGCGGTCGGCGTTTGAAGGAAGTGGTGAGCTCCGGCGTGAGCCTCGCCGTGGCCTCGGTGCCGGAGGGCCTGCCGCTGCTCGCCACCGCGGCTCAGCTCGCCGCGGCGGAGCGCCTGAGCAAGCGCGGCGCGCTGGTGCGCAACGCGCGCAACATCGAAGCCCTCGGCCGCGTGGACGTGCTCTGCGTGGACAAGACCGGCACGCTCACCGAAGGGCGCATCGAGCTCCGGCGCGTCTCCGACGGTACGTGGGACGAAGCCGCCGATGCGCTGGGTCCGGCGGCGCTCCGGGTGCTGGCGGCGGCGCTGCGCGCGACGCCGGCGCTGGAGCAGAGCCCGGCGTTCGATCCGCTCGACGCCTCGCTGCACCGCGCGGCTGCCGGCTACGCCCTGCGGGCCGCCTACGGCGCGGAGGGCTGGCGCTCGGTGAGCGAGCTGCCCTTCGAGGCGGGGCGCGGCTACCACGCCGTGACCGGCGAGGGGACGAGCGAGCGCTTCCTGAGCGTGAAGGGCGCACCGGAGGTCGTGTTGCCGACGTGTACGCGGCGGATGCACGACGGCACCCGTGTCCCCCTCGACGAGGTCACCCGCAACGCGCTCGCGGAGCGGGCGTCCGAGCTGGCGCGTCAGGGCCTCCGGGTGCTGGCGGTCGCCGAGCGCAGCGTGGCCGAAGAAGACCGCCTCGATCCGGGTCGCCTGGTCGGGCTCTCGTTCGTCGGCTTCATCGCCTTCAGCGACCCGGTGCGCTCCTCGGCGCGCGCCGCCCTCGATCAGCTCCGCGCCGCCGGCGTGGCGACCATGATGATCACCGGGGACCACCCGAGCACCGCGGAGGCCGTGGCCCGTGAGCTCGACCTCTTGACCGGCAAGCGTGTGATGACCGGTGCGGAGCTGGCGGAGCTGTCGGAGGACCAGCTCGACGCGCGCATCGGCAGCATCAGCGTGTTCGCCCGGCTCACGCCCTCGCAGAAGGTGCGCATCGTGCGCGCCTTGCAGCGCGCGGGTCACTGCGTGGCCATGGTCGGTGACGGCTCCAACGACGCGCCCGCCATCCGCCTGGCGAACGTCGGCATCGCGATGGGCGAGCGCAGCACCAGCGCGGCGCGCGGCGCGGCGGACGTGGTGATCACCGACGAGCGCATCGAGACCATCGTGGACGCCATCGTCGAGGGCCGCGCCATGTGGGCGAGCGTGCGCGACGCGGTGTCGATCTTGGTCGGGGGGAACCTGGGCGAGATTGGCTTCTCCGTCGCGGCGGGCCTGGTGGACGGGCGCTCGCCGCTGAACGCCCGGCAGCTCTTGCTCGTCAACATGCTGACCGACGTGGCGCCGGCGATGGCCATCGCCCTCAGGCCTCCCTCCAAGGAGACGCTGGAGTCGCTGGCCAGCGAAGGGCCGGACGCTTCGCTCGGTGACGCGCTCAGCCGCGACATCGCGTCCCGTGCCATCGTCACCGCGGCCGGGGCAGGCGCGGCGTTCGTGGTCGGACGCCTCACCGGGAGCCGCGAGCGTGCCGCGACCGTCGGGCTGCTGGCGCTGGTGGGCACACAGCTTGGTCAGACGGTGACCTCCGGCGGGCTGAGCCGCCCCGTGCTACTGACCAGCGCGCTCTCCGCCGCGGTGCTCGCCGGCGTGGTGCAGACCCCGGGGGTCAGCCACTTCTTCGGTTGCCGGCCGCTGGGTCCGGTGGGCTGGGCGACCGCCGTCGGCGCGTCCGCAGTCGCCACGGTCGCGGCGGCGAAGTACCCGGAAGTGATCGAGAGGGTCGCGCAGCGGCTGCGCCTGGTGCAGGTGCTGCCCCGCGAGGACTCGCCGCGCGTCGAGCGCCTGCCGGCGTCCTGAGTCGACCTTCGCCGAGCGGAACCCGAGTCCGAGCGCTTCGATAAGCGGCCCGAAACTTGGCCGAAGCGTCGCGCGCTTGGCATTGGCACGGGCATGCGAACGAACCTCTTTGCCCTGATCGCGCTCCCGCTCGTCGCCGCCGCTTGTGGCACCGCAGGAGTTCCGCACCCCACCACGCTGGACGACGTCGAGGTCGCCCAGGCCAAGCCGGCCGAGAAGACCGCCATGCGCGGCGACGACGATCTGCCGTTCATCGAGGAGATCCCCGGCGCCGAGGAGACGCTGCCGCCGAATCCCTCCCAGTTCGCGAACAAGCAGGTGGGCGACCGCACGGTCCACCGCTTCAGCGGCTCGTTCCGCAAGGCCAATCTGATTCTGACCCAGGAGGTCGTGGCGCGGGCCGGCAGCCTCGTCGTGGTGGACTACCTGCTCGAGGAGGGCGACGCCGCCACCCGGCTGCGAGTCACTCACGACATCGGCAGCGATCGAGTGCTGCGCGTGCGCGAGGTGCGCGGCAAGAAAGAGCTGCCCTCCAGCACCGCCGCCTTCGAGAAGCTGATGGCCAAGACGACGTTCGCCCCCGACGACAACGAGGCCGAGATCGCCAAGGAGAAGGCTACCTGCCTGATCGGCAGCGAGCCCATCGAGTGCGAGAAGACCGCGTACCGCGTCAAGGTGGGCGACAAGACCGCGACCTTCAGCGTGGCGCGGAGCAGCGATGGCCGCGACGTGTCCGGCGAGATCAGCGCCGAGGACGGCGCCATCATCTACAAGGCGGAGCTGATCGAGTCGCGCACGGGACTGCCGGCTGGCGTCGCCAGTCGCTGAGCATCCGTGGTAGCTTCCGGCCCATGATGCGGGCCAGGAGCGTTCTGATTGGCACGGCCGTCGCGCTCGCGACGGCCGTCGCGTTTGCGCAGGGCTCGAGCGGCGCGCTGCCCCCGGTGGAGGAGCAACCGCCGCCGCCAACGGGCGCACAGCCGCCGGTGACGCCGCCCGCGGAGCCGGGCCCGCCGCCGTCCGCCACGGCCCCGCCGCCTGCCCAGCCACCGCCGCCTGCCGCGCAGCCGTATCCGCCCGGTGCCTACCCCGCGTACCCGCCGGGCTACGCGTATCCGCTGCCGCCGAAGCCCGAGCCGGAGCCGGTGCGCAGCGTGTCGGTCACCCTCTCGCCCATCCACCTGCTCCTGCCCATCTTCGAGCTGACGGTGGAGGCGCGCGTCGTGGATCACTTCGGGCTCGCACTGCTCGGCGGCTTTGGCTCGGTGACGGCGGAGAACAACCTGGGCGAGAGCGAGAAGTTCTCGGCTTACGAGGTCGGGGGGCAGGCGCTGTGGTACCCGATGAAGCCGTTCCACGGCCTGCACGTCGGGGCCGAGGTGCTCTACCTGAAGGTCGAGTCGGACGACATGAACGACGGTCGGGTCAGCGGTACGGGCACCGGGCTCGCGGTGGGTCCGCTCATCGGCTACAAAGTACTGACCAGCGGCGGGTTCACCTTCGTCGCGCAGGGCGGCGTCGAATACGTCGCCATCCAGGCGGAGGCGAACGACCAGGCCGGCAACTCCGCCCAGGAGGACGAGAGCCGCTGGATCCCGCTGCTCAACCTGAACCTCGGGTTCTCGTTCTGAGCGGTCAGGCCCCGAGCGCGGACTTCAGGCGCTCGAGCTGCTCGCGCTCTTCGGCTTCGACCTGACCGTCGGCGTACATCACGGCGCGCACCGCCTCGACGAACGCGCGCCGGTGCGCCTCCGGGACCAACGCGGGATCCACCTCACCCGGCGCGGGCGCGACGTGCAGCCACTGCTCGACCTGGGCCCGCTCGCTCGCGTCGAGCTCCAGGCGCTGGATCAGGCGCTCCACGAAGCGTCGCTCGCCTTCATGAATCTGGAGATCGGTCCAGGCTTGGGCGCAGACGAACTTGAGCAAGAGCAGCCGATCTTCACGCGACAGGGCTTCGAGCATGACCGCGACAGGATAGGACGTTACGGCACGAGTGTCTGCTCCACCTCGAAACCGCCGCCGAGCGAGGTGATCCGCCAGATGTCCACGGGCCCTTCGGTCTCTTCGCTGAGCGGATCGTAGTCGAGCGCGCCGGAGGCCCCCGTCACGTCCACGCTTCCGCCCAGGGTGAGCTCCTTGGCGATGTCGCCCCAGGTCGAAGGCACGATGTCCACCGGCTCGCCCAGGGAGAGCCGCCGGAGGCCGCGCGCGATGCCGAGACCGTGCACGATGCCCTCCTGGCCGCTCGAGCGCGCGGCGCCGTAGAACGTGAGCCAGGCTGCGTCGTAGGCGTGAGCGACGTAGGAGAAGTCGTTGGCCTCGGCCTGGAACGCCGCCTTGAAGCTGGCGCGAAACTGCTCGTACACCGGGCCGGCGGGCACCGCGAAGCGACTGCCTCGTACACGCGGGAAGAGCGCGGCGGCGCCGCTGGCTTTGGCCAGGAGGTCTGCGTTGGCGGCGCTGTCGGTCAGGAAGAGCTTCTTCTGCTCGTAGCCGGCGGTGGACACCGCGACGTTCAAGAAGGCGGCCGCGTCCGCGGTCTGCGACGAGAAGAACAGCACCCACGGCGCCGGGCTCTTGCCGGCCGCGACCACCCTGGCGTCGCGCTCGGAGGTGTTCGAGAAGCTCGAGCTGGCGGTCTGGCCGCCGATGCTGGAGAACGCCTTCTCGAACACGGCGGTCAGGCCCTCGCCGTAGGCGCCTGCTTCGTGAACCAGCACCACGGACGTGACGCCTTGCTGCTGGAGATAGATGGCGATGGCGTCGCCCTGAAGCGTGTCGGGCGGAGCCGTGCGCCAGAGCCGGCCCGGCGTCTCGTCGGTCGGGTTCTTGCCGTCGAGGCCGCTCAAGCTCGGGCTGGTGGCGGAGGGCGAGATCAGGAGCACGTCCTTGCCCGCCAAGGCCAGGTACACCTCGACGGTGTCGGTCGAAGCGCTCGGGCCGACGATGGCCGGGACGCCGATGGCGTCGGCCAGGTAGCGGGCGCTCTGGACCGCGGCCTGGGTGCGGTCCAACGAGTCGAACTGCGCGTTCTGGGAGATGTCGCACAGCACCACGCCGAAGGCTCGCCCTTGCAGGCCGCCGACCTCGCGGACCTGGGTGATGGCGAGGCGTAGGGCGCTCTCGCGCGCCAGGTGCGTGGTCACCGAGCGGTCCATCAGGCTGCCGATCAGCACCGCGCCCGGGTAGTTCTGCGGGCGGGTCAGAATGTCTTCGGGGAAGGTGGCGGCACAACGCGGGTTGGGCGGCGCCTTCTCGCAGTATCCGTCGGTGTTGCACACCGAGCCCGGGCCGAAGACGGCGCGGCAACGCGCGCTGCTGGAGCAAGCCGTGATCTCGGGTCGCGACAGCGAGCAGCTCGCGAGGGCGAGCCCGGTGAGCACCAGCGCTCGCGCGGCTCGCTCAGAACTCACCATGGACACGCAGCGTCCCCCCGCTTGGTTGGAGCGCAAAGCCAGCGGCGACGCCAGGCTTCTGCTCCTTCGCTGAAGGCGCGGTCAGCAGAAAGTAGGTACCGGCTCCCGCAGCCACCAGGCCCAGCCCCAGCCCCAGATCGGCGAAGAGCGAGTAGCGCTGATCGCGATCCACCGCGTCACGCGCGGAGGCGTCGCACAAGGTCTGCCCGGCGGACTGCTTGCACCCGGCATCCACGTCTTTGCGCGCCGAGAGCGCCATCAGCCCGAACACCGCACCCGCGCCCATCGCCACTCCGCCGGCGCCGAGCAGGACGTAGCCGAGCGTCGTCTCGCCGCCCGAGTCGGCCGCGCGCGGCTCCACGGGGCGCGCGCGCGGCGCCGCCTCGGCTGGCGCGGTCTGCTTCGGCTCGCGCTCGGGCTTCCGCTCGGGCTCCTCCTCTTCTTCCTCGAGCACCACCTTGGAGGTTGGCGCGGCGCGTTTCCTCAAGTTCTGGACCCGCTTCGAGAGCACGTCGCGCTCGGTCGGCTTGGCGTGCGGCAGGTACTTCTCCAGCGCGTCGGCGGCCTCGGAGAGCTTGCCCAGGCGCTCGAGGGCGTTGCCGATGTTGAACATCAGCCGGGGTCGGTGGCTCAGTCGATACGCCTCCTCGAAGGCGCCGAGCGCGTCTTCGTAGCGGCCCTCGGCGTAGGCCGCATCTCCCTGCTTGAACAAGCTCCGCGCCTTCGCGTCGTCGGCGGCACTGGGCTGGTCGGGCTTGGCGACGGCGGGCCCCGCTGAGCACAGCAGGTGAGCGGCGAGCAGAGCGACGAGCAGGCGCTTCACTTGTCGTCCCAGGGATCGACGTTGTCCGTCTTGAGCCCGGTGCCCTTCGGCGGAGCCGCGCTGGGCGCCGGTTTGGGCGGGCCAGGCTGGGGACGCAGCGTGCCCTTTGCGGGCTTCTGCGGCTCCACCTTCGGTGCGAGCTCGGTCAACGCGATGCTGGTGGGCGGCGGCGAGGTCGCGTCGAACTCGAAGGTTCGCGTCTCGTGTCCCGCCGCGGTGACGCGCAGCGTGTGGCGCTTGCCGTCCGCCTTGAAGGTGCTGGTGAAGCCGCCGCTCCCGATCTGGCGCCCGTCGAGCTCGATGCTGGCGTCCACGGGCGTGACCTTGACGCTCACCGTGTAGCTGCCGGCCGATGCGCCGACGCCCTCGACGACCTCGCCCTCGTCGCTGGAGGACTCGAGGTTCTTGGAGTAGCTGACCAGTCGGGTCGCCCCGAAGGTGAGACCGAGACCGAACAGCAACGCCGTCACGCTCGCCAAGGACCACCAGGCCAGCCCCAGCGGGCGCCCACCCGGGAGCGCGCCGGTGCCGAGCGCGCTGGCGCTCTGGCCGAGCGTGCCGCCCGTCTCTTCGTAGGGCGTTCGCGGCAGATCCGGGACCGTCACGTCCTGGTTCTTCGGGGCCGACATCGTGCCGAACTGCGGCTCCCAGATGGTGCGCGTGCGCGGGCTCGCGAACGGCAGGAGCGCGCGACCGAGCGCTCCCACGCTCGGGAAGCGATCGTTCTTCTGGCGCGCCATGGCCCGGAGGATCACCCGCTCGAAGTCCGAAGGCAGCCCGGGGCGGTGTACGTGCGGCGCGTCGAAGTCGCCCTGCGCAATGGCGTACATGAGGCCCATGAAGGTGTCGGCCTTCTTGGCGAACGGGCGCACGCCGGTCGCACCTTCGTACAGGATCACTCCGAGCGAGTATTGGTCCGCGCGACCGTCCAGGTTGCGATCGCCGCGCGCGAGCTCCGGTGAGACGTAGTGGGGTGATCCCAGGAACGTGGAGTCGGTGGTCAGGTCCGAGGGTGCCGTCTCCTGCACCACCTTCGAGATGCCGAAGTCGAGCACCTTCGGAGTCATCTGGCCGTTCCAGCCCTGGGCGAGGAAGATGTTCGCGGGCTTCAGATCCCGGTGGATCACGCCTTGCGCGTGGGCCGCCTCGACGGCGGCGAGCACCGGTAGCATCAGGTCCACCAGTCGCGACAGGTCGAGGGCGCCCTCGCGGCGGAGGAACGAGTGCAGCGACTCGCCGTCCAGGTACTCCATCACCAGGCACGGGAGCCCGTCGATCACGCCGACGTCGGTCGCGTCCACGATGTGCGGGTGGCGGATGCGCGACGCGAGCTGGCCCTCGCGCAGGAAGCGGGTCACGACCGTGTCGTTCTCCGCGTAGGCGCGGCGCAGCGTCTTGATGGCGACGCGCTTGCCGAGCCCGGTGTGGACCGCCTCGTAGACCTCCCCCATCCCGCCGGAGCCGATGCGCCGCTTGATGGTGTACTGGCCGACGGAGGTACCGCTGGCCAGATCGGGGGTCTGCTCGGGCTTCATCGCGGGTCGGCCCCTCGAGTGTAACAGCGCCCGGGCTAGTTCAAGAGCTCCGGGTCGAAGTCCGGCTCAGAACGCGCGCGGGCCGGGCCCGCCTGGTGGTGGACCAGCTTCCACACCCCGCTTTCACGCGCGAACACGTTGGTCGCGCTGAGCTCCACGCCGGGGAGCTCCTCGGTGCAGGTGACGATGGCCGTCTCTCCGATCACCAGCGCCTGGGCGTTTCGCTGCTGGACCGCCGGCGCTTCGGGATTCCCCAGGATGGCCCGCCAGCTCGCCGTCACCTGCGCGTGCCCGCGTAAGATCTGCCAGCCCGGGTGAATGCAGACCACGGCGTGATCGCTCGCCCAGAGCTCGAGCATGCGCTCGACGTCGCGGTCCCGGAACGCGGAGTAGAAGGCCGCGTTCGCTGCCAAGACCTCCGCTTCGTCGGTCGCCACGGGCGTGAAGGTAGCACGTGGCTCGTGTTAGCTTGGTGCGCATGCTCGGGCGCGCCTGGCTGCCATTGAGCCACACCCAGGAAATGAGCGTGTTCTCCAAGCGCAGCGCCTTCGATCGTCAGCCGAACGCCATGGCTCGGGCCGTCGAACGCGCGCGAGCGCGGGGCCAGAAGCTCATCGACCTGACCGTGTCCAACCCGACCACTGCGGGGCTGCCCTACGAAGAAGACAGGATCCTGGCGGCGCTCCGGGCGCCGGCCGCGCTCCGCTACGAGCCCGCCTCGTTCGGCCTCGACGCCGCGCGCGACGCAGTGGCCACGGAGCTCGGGCGCGACGGCGTCGAGCTAGCGCGCGAGCGAATTCTGCTCACCGCCAGCACCAGCGAGGCCTACGCCTTCGCGTTCCAGCTCCTGTGCGATCCAGGTGACGCGGTGCTGGTCCCCGCGCCGAGCTACCCGCTGCTCGAGCACCTGGCCGCGCTGTCGAGCGTGCGCCTGGTGCCCTACCGCCTGGCATATGACGGCGCATGGCACTTGGATCTGGACTCGCTCCGGCGGGCAGCCGTACCCGGGGTGCGAGCCGTGTTCGTGGTGAGCCCCAACAATCCCACCGGCTCCTATCTGAAGCGGAACGAGCTCCACGCCATCGCCGAGCTCGGCCTGCCCGTGGTGAGCGACGAAGTGTTCGCGCGATACCCGCTGACTGAGGACCCGCAGCGGATCCGGAGCGCGCTCGACGGCCAGGGCACTCTGGTGCTCGCGCTCGGTGGTCTGTCGAAGCTCGCGGCCTTGCCGCAGCTCAAGCTCGGCTGGATGCTGCTCGGAGGCCCCGAGCACGCCGTGGACGAAGCGCTCGGCCGACTCGAGCTGATCGCGGATTCGTACCTGTCGGTCGCCGCGCCGGTGCAGCACGCCCTGCCGGAGCTCTTCGCCGCCACGCGGAGCACCGTGGAAGCGATCCGTGTTCGCACGCGTGAAAACCTCGCGCGGATCCGAGCCGAGCTCTCGGAGAGCCCCGTGAGCGTGCTCCACGTCGAAGGGGGCTGGTATGCGGTGCTGCGGCTGCCGCAGGTGAAGAGCGAGGAGGCCTGGGGGACGGAGCTCGTCGAGCAGGCGGGTGTCCTGGTGCAACCCGGCTGGTTCTTCGACTTCCCGGGCGAACCCTACGCCGTCGTCAGCTTGCTCACGCCGAGCGACCAGCTCGGCGTCGGGGTGCGGCGCCTCGGAGAGCACTGTACGTCCGTCCTCCGGCTCTGACTGAGATTGCCTTCGCACCCGAGCTTCGCCATTCTGGGGCGGCCCGGAACTTGCTCATCATGGCGGCCGCACCGGCTCGCCGTGCGCAGGAGGACACCTTGATTCGCCGCCGTTCGCTTGGGTTCGTGGTCGTTGCCAGCGGAATTCTCATCGCTTGCGGAGCGCGCGACGCGATGGACAGCCCTTGCCCCATCGGCTTCCAGGAAGACGACGGCCAGTGCATTCCGATCACGGGTGGCACAGGCGGCCAGGGTGGCACAGGCGGTGGGATAGGTGGCCTCGGCGGCGGCGGCTTCGGCGGCGGCGGCTTCGGCGGCTTCGGCGGCGGCGGCTTCGGCGGCGGCGGCTTCGGCGGCGGCGGCTTCGGCGGCGGCGGCATGGGGGGCTTCGGCGGCGGGGGCATGGGTGGCACGGGCGGCTTCACCGGCGACTGTTGCTCTCCCCACGCTTGGCCGGGCTGCGGTGACCCGTTCATCACCAAGTGCGTCTGCGCCAGCGATCCCTATTGCTGTCAGGGCCAGTGGGACAGCGCGTGCGCCAGCGAGGTCACAGCGCTGAACTGCGGGAGCTGCGGCGGCATGGGCGGCATGGGCGGCATGGGCGGCTTCGGCGGTTTCGGCGGCGGTGGCTTCGGTGGCACGGGCGGCTTCGGCGGCTTCGGCGGCGGTGGCTTCGGCGGCACGGGCGGCTTCGGCGGCTTCGGCGGCGGTGGCTTCGGCGGCACGGGCGGCTTCGGCGGCTTCGGTGGCACCGGCGGTTTCGGTGGCTTCGGCGGCACGGGCGGCTTCGGCGGCATTGGTGGCATCGGCGGCATCGGTGGCACGGGCGGTATCGGTGGCACCGGCGGCATCGGTGGCACCGGCGGCACGGGTGGCATCGGTGGCACCGGCGGGGTTGGCGGTTCGGGCGGCACCGGCGGTGGCTGCGCGGTCGGCGACTGCGACAACGACGGTTACACCGTCGCGGACGGCGACTGCTGCGATCAGCCCGGCGGCTGCAGCACCACGCCGGAGCTCGTGAACCCCGGCGCCATCGAGTACATCGGCAACGCGGTGGACGACGACTGCGACGGCTTCTTCGACGAGATCGATCCGCCCTGCGACAACACGGTGACCAACAGCGGCACCGGCGATCCGCTCGACTACGCCAAGGCTCTCGACCTGTGCCAGTTCACGACCGAGGTCGTGCCCAGCATGAAGGAGAAGAAGTGGGGCGTGATCAGCGGCAAACTGACCCGCGCGGACGGCACCGGACTGCCTGCCACGCAGAGCCGCGCCGTGCGCTCCAAGTTCGGCAGCGCGCTGTTCCCGCTCAAGGGTCAGCGCTTCGCGGCGCTCTCCTCGGGTACGGCGGCGGCGCCGGGTGACACCAACCCGTCCCACCAGGCCTTCCAGTCCGGCGTGGACACCGGCACGAGCAGCGGTTTCCCGGCCGACTGGTTCGCGGCCAACGGCAACGTCCTGCCGAACGCCCCGGGTTGCCCGGGCGCCGGTCAGGGTGGCGGGCAGGCGTTCAATCCGGTGATGCTCACGCTCCGCCTGCGCGTCCCGACCAACGCCAAGTCGTTCAGCTTCAACTCCTTCTTCTTCTCGGCGGAGTTCCCGGAGTTCGTCTGCACCACCTTCAACGACTTCTTCGTGGCGCTGGTCGACGCGCCCGTCACCACGAACCCGAAGGACAAGAACCTCGCCGTCTTCATCGCGCCGGACTTCAAGCGCTACCCGATCGGCGTGAACCTGTCGTACGCCACCAACCTGTTCGCGGTGTGCGACGACGGTCCCACCGGTTGCTCGGGCGGCAACCCGGGCAGCGCGAAGTGCCTGGCCGGGCCGGCCCTCCTGACCGGCACCGGGTTCGACACCGTGACGGGTGGCTGCGGAACGCCGCCGAACGACAGCAAGCTGCTCGGCGGCGGAACCGGCTGGCTCACCACCGCCGGCAACGTGAAGTCCGGCGACATCATGGAGCTCCGGATCGCCATCTGGGACACCGGCGACGGCATCTACGACTCGCTGGTGCTCCTGGACAACTGGATCTGGAACCTCAGCCCGGCGTCTCCGGGCACACGCTGAGCGACTGCTCGCCGAGCGCTGGGCGACCGGGCTAGACTGGCGCAATGGTGCGCGTTCTGGTGCTGGTGGCGGCGGCGCTCTCCGTCGCCTGCAACAGCATCACCGGCGTCGACGACCTGGAGAAGGTCGATTGCGTGACCAATTGCGGCAGCGGCGGCGCGGGTGGCGGTGCGCTCACTCCGCTGGGCGTCTCCGTCGGCCGCCGCGCCAGCTGCGTCATCGTCAGCGACAAGTCCGTGCGTTGCTGGGGTGCGAACCCAGGTGTCCTGCCCGGCACCGTTTCGACCACGCCCGTCCCCGTGGCAAAGCTCGCGGACATCGACGGCGTGTCCATTGGTCTCGAGCACGCCTGCGCTCTGGACGGCAGCGGAACGGTCTGGTGCTGGGGCCTCAACAACTTCGGGCAGCTCGGGGACGGCACCAACGAGGCGAGCCCCGAGCCGAAGCAGGTGCCGAACCTTCCCGCCATCGACACCGTCAGCGTGGGTTCGACGCACTCGTGTGCGTACACCAGCCCAGACATCGATCCGGTGCAGGCGTACTGCTGGGGCCAGAACGACAGCGGTCAACTCGGCGACGGAACGAAGCAGGACAGCCCGAGCCCGGTGAAAGTGGCGCTGCCGTCCGGGGCCAAAGTCGTTCGCATGGGTCCAGGCGGCGGCTTCACGGCGGCCATCGTCGACGTCGGCGGATTGCTCGAGACCTGGTGCTGGGGAAAGAACGACAAGGGTCAGTGTGGGCAGCCAACCACCAAGCCGACGATCGACGCGCCGGAGAAGATCCCAGGCGTGCCGCAACTCGAGCGCGTGTACCCGGGCTTCGAGCACATGTGCGGGCGGACCGTCGGCACCAAGATCCCTTGGTGCTGGGGCGCGAACGAGCACGGCCAGGTCGGCATCAACGCGACCAGCCCGTGGGAGGCCCCGGCCGCAGTGATTGGTGGCGAGCAGATCGACACCATGTTCGTCGGCTACCGGCACACCTGCTTCTCCAAGAACACGTCGCTCGAAGGCGTCTGCTGGGGAGCCAACGACTTCGGGCAGCTCGGCGGTCAGCCCAGCGTGGATCAGCCACTGCCTTCCCCGGCGCCCTACCTGGACGGAGCCGCAGTCTCCATGCGTCAGGCGGAGCATGGCTGTCGCATTCTCGCCGACGTGGTGTCGTGCTTCGGCGCAAACGACAGCGGACAGCTCGGCAACGGCAAGATCGGGCCCTCCAGCCCTCCCGGCGAGGTCAATCTCGGCCTTTAGCCGCGGACCCCGTATAGTGAGGGGGTGACCGAGCTCAGCGTGGGGATGGAGGTCACTCCGTCGATTCGTCTCAAGCGCCGCCTGGGGGCCGGCGGGATGGGCTCGGTCTGGGTCGCCGAACACGCCGCGCTGAAGACGGAGGTCGTGGTGAAGTTCCTGGCCGACCGCTTGGTCGAAGACCCCGTGAGCCAGGCGCGGTTCGCCAGGGAGGCCTCCGCTGCGGCGCAGGTGAAGAGCCCGCACGTGGTGCAGATGCTCGATCACGGCATCTTGCCGGCGGGCCACCCCTACATCGTGATGGAGCTGCTCGAGGGGCGGGACCTCGCGCAGGAGATCCGGCAGCGTGCGCTGTCTCCGGCGGAGGTCGCGCACATCGTGGAGCACGTGGCGCTGGCGCTGGCCCGCGCGCACACGCGGGGCATCGTTCACCGCGACATCAAGCCCAACAACATCTTCTTGTGCGACGTAGGGACGCCGCTGCCATTCGTGAAGCTGCTCGATTTCGGCATCGCGCGCGAAGGCGACCAAAACCTCACCTCGACGGGGCAGTTGGTCGGGACGCCCGCGTTCATGAGCCCCGAGCAGCTTTCGGGGCAGCCGGTAGGAGCATCGAGCGACTTGTGGTCGCTGGCCATGGTCGCGCTCAAGGCCTTGACCGGCAAAAACCCGTACGAACGCCCTACCATCCCGGAGACGATGGGCGCCGTCGTGAACGGAGACCTGCCCGTGCCTTCGGCGCTCTCGCCCGGGCTACCGCCCGCGGTGGACGCCTGGTTCGCTCGGGCCTGCGCGCGCGACCCCGGACGGCGGTTTTCCAGCGCGAACGAGCTGTCCGAAGGATTGTGGGCAGCAATCGGCCTGCCCAAGGCGGTGGCTTCTTCACCGAACGCCAGCTCCGGTCCCGTGCTGCCGCCGGCGGCGACCACGGTTTCAATCACGCCGTTCGAGCCGATCACCGAGGGAACGTTGAGGTCCACGGTGAACGGGCGGGCGTCACGGAGCAGCCTGCCCGCTCCGGCTGCGCGACCGTCGGGGGGCGCTTGGGTGGCGCTCGGCGGGGTTGCGGCGTTGGTCGCGATTGCGGGGCTGTCGGTGGCGTGGAGCGCTTCTTCGACGGCTGTGGAGTCGCGGCTGGGTCGCGCGCTGCCGGGCGTCGCTGCCGGAAGCGCCGAGCTGTGGTCACGGCTCCGCCTGGCGACCCCGCCGGCCGAGTCGAGCGCCGCACCCGCCGCGCCCTCCGCGGCGCCCAAGCCGACCCCAAAGCGGGTCCGCCCGAGTCGAGGCGCGGCGAAGGAGGACGATGACCTCGGCTTCTAGGCTGCTCGGCGTCGCGCTCGCCGCGAGCCTGTGCTTCGCGGCGGCGACGGCCTCCGCCGAGCCTTCCGCTGCCGAGAAGGAGACCGCTCGCAAGCTGGTCAAGTCCGGGCGGGCGAAGCGGCAGGCCGGCGATGCCAAGGCAGCGCTCGAAGACTTCAAGGCCGCTCACGCCATCATGGGCGTGCCGACCACGGGCCTGGAGCTCGGCAGGGCCCAGCTCGAGCTCGGGTTGCTGGTCGAAGCGCGGGACACGTTGCTGGAGGTCGCGCGCAGCGTTCCTGCCCCGCGCGAATCGCCGCTCTTCGCCAAGTCCCGTGGGGAAGCGAAGGAGCTGGCCAAGGAGATCGAGCCGAAGATCCCGCAGCTCACGCTCGAGCTCGCCAATGCTCCAGAGGGAGTGCGCGTCTTGGTGGACGATGCCGAGGTTCCGAGCGCTGCGCTCTCGGCGCCGCTCTCCTTGAACCCGGGCAAGCACGTGATCGTCGCCCGCGCGGGTGAGCGCGAGAAGCGCGCGGAGGTGAGCGTCGAGCGCGGACAGTCCCGAACGTTGACGCTCGATCTGTCCGGGCTCGCGGCGTCTCCGAAGAAGAAGGCGAGCCCCTCCACGGCCCAGAAGCCGAGCGGCAGTACCTGGGTCTACGCGGGATTCGGCGTGGCGGGTGCGGGAGCGCTGGTCGGCAGCGTCACCGGCCTCATGGCGCTGTCGAAGAGCTCCTCGGTGAAAGAGCAGTGCGTGGACGGTCGCTGTCCGCCTCCGGCGCACGACGACCTGGACTCGGCACGCCGGTTCGGCACGGTGTCGACTCTGGCCTTCGTCGTGGCCGGGGTTGGGGCCGGAGTCGGCGTATACGCGTTGCTCGCATCGGGCGAAGACAGCTCGCCCGAACGCCGGGCCTCCCGCCCGCAGCGCCTGGAGGCGTGGGTCGGGCCGGGGAGCGCCGGCGCGCGTGGCTCGTTCTAGGCCCGGCGCGCGCGCCGAGCAGAGAACAGGCCCAGGGCCCCGAGAGCGAGGGCGAGCGCCGCAGAAGACTGGCCGCGGGTGTCGGCGAGCCGGCAGCCACAGCCGCCCGGCTTCTCCTTGACCTCACCGGGCTTCTCCTCGACGGGAGCTTCGGCGGGCTCCTCGGCCTTCTCCGCGGGAGCGGGCTCCTCGCTCTTTTCCTCGGCCTTCTCGCCGCCCTCTTCCTTCTTCTCCTCGGCCTTCTCGCCGCCCTCTTCCTTCTTCTTCTTCTTCTCCTTGGGGTCGGCGAAGACCATCGCCCGGCGGTCGATGATCTCGTTCTCGCCGTCGAGCTTCAACGTGGTCGGCGCGCCGATGATCTGACCGTTGCGCGCGTCGCGCACCGTCACCTTGTATTCGCCGGCCTCGATGCCGTGCGCGCGGGTGATCTTGAAGCTGAACATCGTCCCCTTCTCGATCTTGCCGCTGCCCGGGTCCATGAAGCCGATGTCCACGCCCTCGATGATGTCCTGGCGCCCCGTCAGCGGGACCCTCCGCTCGACCAGCTTGTCGCCGTCCATCATGGCGCGCTCGAAGTAGGAGAGCGGCGAAAACTCGAACTTGACCGGGATGTGCGCCGTGTCGGGCGATTTCGGCAGGAAGATCTTCAGCTCGAGCTTCCACGACTTCGCTTCCGTTTCCTTGATGGTCGTCTTGCTCCACTGCACGCGACCGGCAGCGAGCGCGAGGCTCGTGATCGCCAACACCGCGAGCAGCGCGGCAAAGCTCGCGATGCGTCGAACCCAGGAATACCGCCTCATCGTGAAACCTCCGAGGCGGAAAGCTAGCGCGATTCGTCCCGGACGAGATTGAAAATCCGGCGGACCACCGTGCGCGATAAGCTCGCCGCATGGTGCGGCGCGCCGCGGACCTGCTGGCGATCTCGTGTCTGGTCTCCGCCTTCGCCTGCGGCGAGCGCGGCGCGGCGCCCGGCCCGACCGCACCCGCCATCGCGGCCCGGTCGCCGATCCGCGCTCCGGTGCCGGGTACCGCTCGAGCGCCCGAGCCGCTACCCGCGCCCGCGCCCGCGCCCGCGCCCGCCGAGTGCGACGACTCCCTCGGCGGGGCTCTCGCCAGGGTGAGCTGCGATGGCACCCGCGTCCTGGTCGCGCACCCCGTCGAGCTCCACCCCGATCGGCCGGCGCCCGCCGAGCCGACCCGCGCCGTGCTGCACGCGGTCAGCGACCTCCTGCAGAGTCAGCCGGAGATCCTGTTCGTGCGCATCGAGGTCTACGTGGGCCGGGACGTGGGCGAGGACCCCGAGAAGCGGCGCGCGGAGCTGGCGGCTGCCCAGCGCCGCGCGGACGCGCTGCTCCAGTATCTCTGGCGCAAGCGCGGTGTCTCGGCGGAGCGGCTCGAGGCCGTCGGCTACGAGCACGATGCCCGGCAGAGCTCCGGCGTTCCTTGGCCGGTGGTTTTGCGCATCGTGCAGCGCGCGCGACGATGAGCCTTTCCTTCCTTCGCGAAGGCAGCGTACGCTCCGCCCTCGATGCGTCGGGGATTCGTCATCGCGCTCGGTTCGTGTGCGTTCTTGGCAGCTGCGTCCGCCCGGGCGGAGCTGCCTCGGGACTACTTCTTGGACGCGCCGGCGGCCGGCACCTACTCGATGTCCGACGTGTACAACGTCGGTGCCCAGCAGAGCCTGGAGAACCGCGCTCACCTCGAAGAGGGGATGAGCATGCTGACCACGCGCCTCTCGGGCATCGCCAGCTATCCCTACGCGGACGGCAGCATCAACCTGGACGCGCGGGTGTTCCTTTTCACGCTCGGCGGCAGCGCCGGCTACCGGCACGTCTATCGCAATCACACCTTCGAGCCCGGCGAGGACTCGAGCCGCGACGCGCGCAACGATCGCGAATCCGACGGCGACTTCGACTCGCAAGGTTACGCCTACGGCGAGGGGCGCCTGCGCATGGTCATCCCGCTCGATCCGTTCTTCCTCATCAGCACCAACACCCTGCGTTGGGAAGACGCGGACGACAACTCGTTCGACTGGCTCCACGCGAACAAACACGACGGCGGCAGGCTCTTCAAGAGCGAGGCCACGCTGTTCTTCCGCCACCGTGACCTCGGCGGCATCGGCCCCTACGCGCGTTACATGAACGTGCCGCGCACCAAGTCGGACGGCACGCACGACCGACGCGACGAGCTGCACTACGGCCTGGTGTTCGGCACGCGTCCCGGCTGGGTCAGGCCCCGTGGTGGCAACGCCGACCTGTTCCTGCTCCAGCTCGTGTTCAAGTTCGGCGACGAAGACTTTGGTCTGCACCCGTATCGCCTGCCGGTGTACCCGCTGGCGGTTTACCGGGTGGTGATGAAGCTGTTCTGAGCGCGCGCGCCTCGAGCGCCCAGGCCAGCGCGAAGCAAGCGAGGGCGAGGCCGGCGCAAAGACCCCAGGTCTCCGCCGGCGTGCTTGGGCTGAGGCCGGCGAGCTCGACGGCTCCGAGCAGGCCGAGGTGCACCACGTAGGCCGCGAGCGCGTGGCGCCCCAGCACCAGCATGGGAGCGAGCAGGCGTCGTTCGGCGAGCCGCCTGCCAGCGAAAAGCGCTGCCCAGAGCGACGCCAGGAGCGGCGCGATGAGGGCCAAGGCGCCTAGCGCCGAGTGGTTCCAGAACCGCACCGGCGCGCGCGGAGACTCCTGTGTCAGGTGGAGCAGGGCCAGCTGTCCATCGTGGACGCGGTACAGCGACGAGCGCTCGGTGATCCAGCTCTGGCCCAGCCAGAGCACGACGCCGAGCACCGGCAACGCCAGCGCGAGGCCGAAGCCGAACGCTCGCCGGCCCGTGCGGCGCCAGGCGCGCATCGCCAGGGCCCCGAGCGCCGTGAACGCGACAAGCGGAAAGGCGCCACCCGGTCCCGCGTTGAGCCCGGGCAGCGTGGCGCCGCTGCGATCGAGGGAGGCCGTCACCCCGAGCACGCCGATACCGAGAGCGCACAAGGCCAGCTCCGGCGCCGGGCTCCGGAGCGCCAGCGCCGTCGTGACCAGGGCGAGAGCGATGGCGGACAGGATCCCCGGCGAGACCAAGAGGTCAGGCAGCTCGAGGCCGTATTGCGGCACGAACAGCACGACAGCGAGGGCGTAGAGGCTCAGGGCGCGACGAAGCGTCGTCGGTAGAAGCGCCGAGCCTGCCCTCTCGTGCGCGAGGCTCGCCGCTGCGCCCGCGATGAACAAGAACGACGCGGCGATGAACGGCTCCGCCCACATGAAGAACGCGAGTGACGACTCCAAGACACCCGCGCCAGCCGGCGTTTGGAGCCGCCGGGCGTGGACGACGAACATCATCAGCACGACCAGCGCCCGGTAGAGATCGAGCCCCGGCTCGCTGCGCCTGTTCGCGATCGTCACGCTCGAGCTAGAATGGCTGCTTCGAGGTGCACATGGGAAGCCGGGTGAGCTCAGGTTGGTCGATTCTCTCGGCAGCCGCGCTCGCGGCCGCTTGTGGCTCGACGAACGCCGACCCGGGCGGGGACGGAACCACCGGAGGCAGCGGCGGCGGCGGCGGCACCGGTATCTCCGGCAGCGCGGGCTGGGTCAGCGGCGGCGGTGGCGCTGGCGGCGGCGCCGGCGGCGCGTCCGGCGGGGGCGGCAGCGGTGGCCTCGCTCCGCTGCCGTGCGACTCGCGCTTCCAGATCACCGACCCAGCGACGGTCGGCGTGCCCTTCGACGTCACCGTGACGGACACCTCGCCTCACGCTTACGTCGACCTCGAGGTGAGCGGGCCCGGCTCCCCCGCGACCGCTTGGGGTGGTGTCGTAGGCAACGGTCCCTGGAGCTGGACCTGGAAGGTCAGCGGTCACGGCGCCGGCGTGCTCGACCTCACGTTCAAGAAGGACAAGAACGGCAACGCCGGCACCACGGTCGCGACCTGCCAGATCCACTCGGTCGGCGGCGCTGGTGGCAGCGGCGGCGGCGGTGGTACGGGCGCCACGGGTGGGACCAGCAGCGGCGGGACCAGCAGCGGTCCACCGCCGGCGAACCGCTACGGCATGGGCTTGGTGAACCCGGGCGACGCCACGGACGTGGATCTCACCGCGAAGCTCGCCGGTCCGGGCGGCTGGTACCTGGTGATCTTCGCCGACATCACGCCGAGCCGGACCAGCGCCGACGCGAGCTGGAAGGCGAGCATCCAGCAGGCCTACGCCAAGGACTTGATCCCGGTGATCCGCATGGCGCCGCCCTGGGGCGACCGCCGCGTGCGCAACATGGGCGAGAGCCCCACCGCGTACAAGAAGCTCGCGCAGGCCTACAAGGCCGTGATCCAAGATCTACCGAAACGCGCCGACTGGCCGCTCTACGTGCAGGTGCACAACGAGCCGAACCTGTGCGACGAGTGGCAGTGCGACTCGCCGGCGGGCACGCTGAGCGACAAGACCATCGCCAGCGAATACGCCCACATGCTGCGCGACGTCGCTGACGCCCTGCACTCAATCGGCGACCCTCGGATCAAGGTCCTGAACGGCGCGCTGGCTCCGGGCGGCGTGCAGTGGTGTCAGTGCGGAACCAGCAACTTCGCGGCCGGCACCCTCTCCGCGACCTTCTTGACCTACATGAACCAGGCCGTGCCAGGCGTGTTCGACAAGATCGACGCCTTCGCCGCGCACTCGTACCCCGCCAAGGGCGAAGGCTGGGGCTTCTTCGTCTCGTACGCCGAGTCGGCGACGGGGCTGAAGTACTTCGAGAAGGAGCTGGCCGCGATCGGCAAGGGCAGCATGAAGGTGGTGATCACCGAGACCGGCTGGCCGACGAACGGCGACGGTCAGACCTGGAGCCGCGATCAGGTCGGCGACTTCACCGTCGAGGCGGTCAAGAACGTCTGGCTCACGCACCCGAACATCCTGGGCGTGACGCCGTTCATCCTCCGCGACGCGGGCACCTGGGACAAGTTCGCCTGGGCCAAGCCCGACGGCTCGCCCTACCCGGTCTACACGAAGGTGCGCGCGTACCGCTGCGCGCAGGCCGGCGCGAAGAACTGCAACTGAGAACACCGGCCGGTCCCGGGGGCAGTTGTTTCGCAGAACGGAAGCGTCGCGCGACCTGTCAGGTCACCCCGCGGAGCGAAACTCAGCTCACGATTCCGCCGCCGGTCCCGGCGACGGAATCGTATCCCTGCTCTCGTCGTCGTCCGGCATCTCCACGGTCGCGCGGCTCTGCGGCGGAGGCGCGGCCAAGGTCGGCATGCTGCTGCTGCTGCTCGGGACCTCGTTCTCCGGCTGGGTCGGGACGTGATCTTGGTCAACTGAGTCGGGCCAACCGATGGACGGCACGCGCGGCGCACGCGGCACCGACACTGGCTCGCTGGCGTCGATGCGCCGCGTTCCGCTCCGCCGCCGCGACTCTACGGAGTCGTCCGCAGTCGGATCCTTCTTCTGATTCGGCTGAGTCATGGCCCCATCGCCCCCGCTGCGAGCCGGGAGTCTAGTCCTGGCCTCCGGGATTGCACGCGCGTTCCGCTCGGGGCCAGAAAGGCGAAGGGTTCCGCGGCCCCCGAAAGTGGACGGGTCTGGCCGATGGGCGCATGCTTGGTGCATGAGAATCACCCAGGCGGCGGTGGCGCTCTCGGCGGTGGGGTACTTGCTCTCGGGCTGCGGCGCGCGGACCGGTGACGAGCTCTTCGGTGACGGCAGCGGCGGCTCGAGCGCCAGCGGTGGCTTCGGCGCAACGGGTGGCATCGGCGCCAGCGGCGGCTCCGGCGCGACCGGCGGTTTCGGCGGCACGCCGTTCGGCGGCGGTGGCTTCGGTGGCACGCCGTTCGGCGGGGGCGGTTTCGGCGGCGGCGGGTTCGGCGGCACGCCGTTCGGTGGTGGCGGTTTCGGCGGCACGCCGTTCGGCGGCGGTGGCATGGGCGGCGCGCCGGGCGATTGCTGCGTCGCGCATGGGTATCCGGGCTGCTCAGTGCCCTACATCGCGTCGTGCGTGTGCGCTCAAGATCCGTATTGTTGCCAGCAGCAGTGGGACAGCCTGTGCGCGAGCGAGGTGAGCTCGCTCGGCTGCGGCAACTGCGGCGGCGGCGGCACCGGCGGCGTGCCGTTCGGCGGCGGCGGCATGGGCGGCATCCCGATTGGCGGCACCGGTGGCACGGCCAACTGCGGCGGCGTGCCGTGTCCGCCGAAGCAGGTTCCAAACACCCCCATCACGCTGCCGGGTTGCTGCCCGCCGTTCGGCCCGTTCGTCTGTGGCCTGGACACGTCACCCATCTCCCAGTTCGTCCCGCTGCCCAACGGCTGCGTACAGAAGAACCAGCCGGGCACCATCGATCCGACCTGTCCCTCGCAGGCGACGCCGCAGGGGCCTTCGCTGCCCGGCTGCTGCAAGCCGAGCGGCATCTGCGGAACTTGGTATGGCTTGATCGATCTCGGCTGCGTCGAGACCTGGCAATACGGCGGGCCTCCGCCGATGAAGTGCGGCGGCGGCACCGGGGGCATGGGCGGCAGCGCAGGCTTCGGCGGCTTCGGCGGCTTCGGCGGCGTCGCAGGCTTCGGTGGCAGCGGCGGTGGAGGTGGATTCACCGGGGACTGCTGCACCACACAGAATTGGCCGGGCTGCGGCGATCCCAGTGTGTGGCAGTGTGTGTGCCCGAAGGACCCCTACTGCTGCAACAACAACTGGGACGGCATCTGCGTGAACGAGGTGACCCAGCTCGGTTGCGGCAAGTGCGGCGGCAGCGGCGGCAGCGGGGGCGTCGCCGGCAACGGCGGGAGCGGGGGCTTCGGCGGTGTCCCGCTCTGCAACCCGCAGTTCTGTCCGAGCCCGGGTCCCCTTCAGGCGTGCTGCATGACGCCGAACGGCCCGTGCGGCGTGATCACGCCCAGCGGCTGCCAGCCGTTCTCCTTCGGCGGCGCCGGCGGGCAGTGACGGCCCAAAGAAATCGCGCAACCCGGCGTCAAGCGTGACCGAACGAGGGGCTTCCCAGGAGGTGCCCCATGCCCGATCCCATCGGAAGCTACGGCCGCGCGAGCAATATGAGCAGCATCGACGATTTCCCGAACCAGTCTAGCGTACCAAGTCCGCCAGCGAAGACCTCGACCCCCGCGAACGGAGTGTCGCTCGAGGGTGGCTACACTTCGAAGGATGGATCGACCGGCGTCTCGCGGGATACGGTCAACAAGCTCGTGGCGTCGGTCCCGAAGCCGTCCGCGAAGCCCGCGCCGCGCTCCGCCGCCCAGTGCGGCGACAAGGCGGTGAAGACCGCCGTCGTGTGCGCAGGTGGTCTCGCGGGCGCGGTGGCAGCGGCGACCACGGTGGTCGGCGCGTTCGTGGCAGGCGGCGCCGCGGGCTTCGCCTGCGCCGACAGTTACGCGGATTACACCGACTGCCTGGAGGGGAAGAAGTGACGCTCCCGACGCTGGTCTTCGCCGTGGCGTTCGCGCTCGTGGGTTTGACGGCCGCGTTGGTTTCGCGCCGCTACGGGGCGAGGAACCCCCGGGCACGCCTGGCGTTCATCGCGGTAGGTTTCGCTCTCGCAGCGGCGTACGTGTGGACGGACCGCGCCCAGAGCGGAGCGGCCGAAGCGAGCGCGGAAGCCCAGGAGTGATCTTCAGTGCGTGACCGCGGGTCGAGGCGTGTGCTCGACGATGGCGATGGGCCAAGCGGCGGGATCGCGCCGCCATTCGCCGGTGCCCTCGACGCGCACGTCCACCCGGAGCTGGTACATCCCGTTGACGGGTGGCACGGGCAGCCCGAGGGAGCGCGTACGGAAGCGGGGGGTCAGTGACTTGAAGTCGAACGTCTCCGTGTACGACTCGAGACCGGTGTCGCTGACCATGGCCAGACGCACTTGAAAGGTCTGGTTCAGCTCGTGCGGCGCGATCTGGAAGTAGGCGTGGAGCTCGAGCGGCAACAGGCCTCCGGGTGGCGGCGGAGCGTTCGGCGGGATGTTGAGCTGCTCTACCAGATTGAACAACGTCACGTTGTTCGAGTGCTGGTCGAGGGACGAGCCGCTCGACACCGCGAGCAAGTAGCAGCGAGGCATGGTCGATGTCAGCGGCGTAGTAGCGTCCTGAGCCAGCGTCGAGTGGTCTGGCGCTGGAGCACCAGGATCGAGTCGAACAGCGGGATCCGCTCGGGGCAGACCTCGATGCAGACCTGAGCCTTGCCGCAGCCCGCCACGCCACCGTCGGCCATGCTCGCGTCGAGGCGTCGGCCCTGCGCCGGCGCGCCGGCCGCGAGCTCGTTCAAGAGCCGCACCTCGTTCAGTGCCGCAGCGCCCACGTAGCGCCCCGCGCTGGTCTCGGGACAAGCTTCGAAGCAGGCACCGCACTCGGTGCAGCGATCGAGCTCGGCGAGCGCGAGCGGGACGTGAGCCGCCGGCGGCTCCTCGAGCCAGGCGCCGAGCTTCTTGCGCGCCGCGCGCAGGCGGCTTCGATCCACCACCAGGTCGCGCACGAGCGGGAACTTGGAGAGCGGCGCGAGCACCACGGGGCCACGCTTCGGTCGCGCGTCAGCGAGGAGCGTGCGGCAGGCGGGGCGCACGTGGCCGTTCACGAGCAGCGTGCAGGCCCCGCAGCCATCGGCGCGGCACGCGGACTCGAAGGCGACCGGCGCGACGCGCTGGCCGTCGGTGGTGACAGGCCGCTGCCGAACGGAGAACAGCGCGGTGGCGATGCTGTCTCCCGGGCCGTCCTCCACCTGGAACTCTTCGAAACGCAGCGTCTCCGGGGCGCTCGGGGAGTCCTGGCGCTGGATGCGCAGCACGGTCATGCGTCCCCCGGACTGGCGAGGATGCGACGGGCGAGGAGCAGTGCCGGAGCGAGCTCGAGGGCCAGGTGCAGCGCCGAGTTTGCGCGGAGCGACGCGTCGCCGAGGTGGGCCTTCTTCAGGCGCTCTTCGAGGGCGTCCAGGTCGCCACTTCCGGCCGCGAGGGTTTGGCGGACCTCGCGCGCGATCTCCTCCACGCACGCGCCTTGGTCGTCACGACTCAGCCACGCGCGAGCCGCCTCGTCGCTCCGCTTCTCGGCAGCAGCCAGGCGCGAGCCCAGGCTCTTCGGCTCGCCGCGCTCGAGGCGGTAACGTTCGATGGCGCCAGCTGCGGGGCGGGCGGCGTGGAGCGCGGCGGTGAGCGGGGTGCCAGGGCTGGTGGCCTCGCCGAAGTACGCGGCGGTGACGCCGCCCACGGCGTAGAGGCCGGGCACCGAAGTGGCGTGATCCAGGTCTACCCAGAGGCCGCCGAGGCTGCGGTCGGGCGCGCTTTCCACGGCCACGGGCTCCGCGTACGGGTCGGCGCCGGTCGCGCGCGCGTAGGCGTCGAGCGCGGGCCCCGCGGCGAGCCGCAACGGGGCGCGATCCAACTTCGAGAGATCGAGCAACCCCGCGTCGAGCTCGGCCCCCAGACTCTCCAGGCGGCGGGGCAAACGTCGCAAGAAGCCGCCGGCGCGGTAGCAGAACGGGTGGAAGCTCACGCGCTCCGGGGCGACCACGCGCGCGCCGTGGCGTAGCGCCAGCCCGGTCACCGCGCCGAGGCCGGCTGGCGCCAGAGTGTCCGCCATGAACGAGCCCGCGTGACCGCCGCTCGCGAGGCAGACGCCCGTGGCAGCGAACGCGCGGCTCTCGCCGCTGGCGAAACAGAGCGCCACGGCGCCGCGCGCGTGCCCCTCGTCGTCGAGCAGGAGCTCGACCACGCTCCAGCCGAGCTCGCGCTCCAGGAGGCCATCGACTTCGTGGCGAAGCAGCCGCTGCGACAGCCGGCGGCTCACGTGTCGCGCGGTCTGACAGCCGGCGTGAACTGCGCGCGGCCGGCTCGCTCCCGGGAGCCGGGAGAGTGCGAGCTCGCCTTTGCGCGTGCGCTCGAAGGGCACGTCGAGCTGGGCCAGCGCGCTCACCAGCTCCGGCGCGGCCTCGGTCATCGCCTCCAAGAACGGGCGCGCGGGCTCCCCGGCCAGCGCCACCAGATCGTCGAGGTGGCGCGCGGGGCTGTCGTCGGCTCCGAGGGCAGCCTCGAGACCTTCGTGCCGGTGCGTGGACTCGGCGTGCTCCGCGGGCGACCGGGCCACGAGCAGCACGGGCACGCCGCGGTCCAGGAGCGCGAGCGCCACTGCTTGCCCGGCGATGCCTTCGCCGACGACCAGCACGGGCTCGCTCACGATCTTCCCCAGGGCGTCGCGGTTCCGGTCGCCAGGTGGATCACCGTGGCGGCACTCAGCAGGAACAGGAGCGCGCCGAGCACGTTGGAGAAGAGCTGCACGCGGTGCAGCGCCCGGGCGCTGGTCACCAGGCCGAAGCTCGCGGAGAAGCCGACGACGCCGTTGGCCAGATGGTACACGGTGGCGGCGACGCCCAGGAGGTAGGCGACAGCATGGACGGGGAAGCCGAATGGTCCAGCGCTGGACAGGCTGGCCACGAGGTCGGTGTGGAAGTCGGCGCTGGCGGTCTGCCCGAGCAGGACCTTCACGCGGTACTCCCAGAGGTGCACGAGGAGAAAGAGCAGCACGACCACGCCGCTGGCTCGCTGAAGGGCCCAGGCAAGGTTGCCCGAATAGGGATAGCTGCCGACGTTGGGTCGCGCCTTGGTGGCGATGGACAAGCCGATGCCGGCGTGCACCAGGAGGGGGACTCCGATCAGGGCGGCCTCGAGCGCCATTCGCAGCGGAGTCAGTCGGGCGAGCGCGCCCGAGAACGCCTCTGGTCCGCGAACCGCCTGCGCCATGGCCAAGAGGTGAGCGAGCGTGAAGACTCCGAGCGGCACCACGCCGCACAACGACATCACGCGCCGTCGTACGAAGGTGCGTCGGTCCGTCGCTACGAGGTCACTCACACTGCTGCCGGCGACCGTATCGCACGCTGGCCGGAAGCTCCACTCGGGCGCTCAGGCCGGTCCCTTGGTAGCGCAGCCGAACAACACGTCCACCTGGCCCTTGGTGTTCTTGACCATGGAGCAGGTGCCCGGGCAGAGCAGGATCTTGGTCGGGGAGATGTCGTTGTCGTAGTACCAGCCGTTGCCCGTGGGGGGGCAGGCCGCCTCGTTGGCGTACTTCGGCCAGGTCTCCGGCTGGCCGCCGTCCGGGGTGAAGGTCACGTTGACCTTCGTGGGGTCCACCGTGCCCGTCTGCGGCTTCGGGATCAGGTACTCGCAGGCCAGCGCCGCGCCGCGGATGGCGTTCAATGCGTCGATGAACTGCTGGCCGACGTTGCCACTGGTGTCCACGATGAACGCGGAGTTGGTGCCGCCGGCCTGAGCGATCTGGTTCAGGTTCGAGAGCGCGCTGCCCACGCCGATCACGAAGGTCAGGATCTTGGGTGAGCCGTTGACGCCTTGCTGCGCGATGCCCGACACGCCACCCACGCTGCTGCTGCAGTCGTTGGGCTGCCCGTCCGTGGCGAGCACGATGACGACCACGTGGTCGGGGTTCTTGATGGCGTGAGTCTGCGCGTAGGAGAGGGCGCCCTGCATCGCTGGCAGCGTCGGCGTGCCGCCGCTCGGCCCGGTGCTCGAGAGCGCGCCCGAGATGTTGGTCGCGTTGCCCGGCAAGACTGCGATGGGTACGCTCGGGGTCGAGTACGTGCCGATCGAGCACTCCGGATTGTCCGGGAAGAAGTCGAGGCCGACGCCGATGCCCGCGGACTGCGCGTCGTTCACGAACGAGTTGATGGCGCTGACCGTGCTCGTCCACTTGGTGCCGAGCATGGAGCCGGACTTGTCGAGCATGATGTAGATGTCGAGCGGCAGGGGCTCGGCCTTCTGCGTCTCCGTGGCGCAGGCGTTGGCGTCGGTGAGCGAGCCGTCGCCAGGGCCACCTTCCAGGATCAGGCCGCCGCCGCTGCCGCTGGTCGCGCCGCTGGCGGCCGAGCCGCCGCCCTTGCCGCCGGCCGAGACGCCGCCGTCGCCGCCGGCGATCCCCCCGTCTTCCGCGCTGCCGCAGGCCTGCGAAAGCGCGAAGGTGCCGAGGGCTGCCCAGAGTCCGATCCCCACGAACCGCTTGGCCATGTCGCGTTCTCCTGCGCAGAGAGTACCCTAGCAGCGCCATTCCGGCGAGCCGCGCGATGCACGTTCCCCGCCTTCCGATCCCGCGCGAGCTTTCCGTTGCCATCGCTCTCGGCCTCGCGGCCTGCGGAGGAGGGAGCTCTGGCGAGCTCATGCCCCAAGCGAACGTGGCCGAGTCGCTGGGCGCGCAGCGCGACTTCCGTGACATCCATCGGCTCTGGACCTCGTCGCGCCCCGCCGACAGAGCGCGCCTCGAGCCCGCGATCGTCTCGTTCTTGGACGCGCACTCGCGCGACCGGCGAGCTCGCACCGCGCGGGTCTACCTGGCGTGGCTCTACGTCCAGCGCGGACGTGTCGCGGAGGCGCGGGCCCTGGTTCAGGAGATCCGGCAGGGACCCGGCGGGACGGTGCGGGATTTTGCGGCGGTCGCCGAAGCCGCCATCCTCCTGCGCGAAGGGAAGCCGGATCAGGCGCTCAGTGTGCTCACGCCGCTGGAGGGAAAGATCATCGACCCGGACGAACGCTTCTTGTTCGGCGAGCAGCGAGTGGTCGCGGCGCTGGGTGCCCGGCGGCCGGGGCTTGCGGTGCGCGCCATGAGGGACTGGCTCGCCGAGACCGCGCCGGAAGAACGCGACGCGGTGCGCGGTCGCATCATCGAGCTCAGCGCGCAGATCGCCGCGGAGCCGCTGTTCCGCTCACTCACCGAGCTCCTCGCCGAGGAAGGCTCCGCCAACGTGAACCCGGAGAAGGAGCGGGCACGCAGCTTCCTGGTGCCGCTGGTCGCCGAGCGTCTGGCGAAGCTGTGCGTGCAGCACGAGGACGGCGCGTTGGCGCGGCGCTTGCTCGACACTGGGCTCCCGCTGTTTCGGCGCGGCGAGCTCGGGCAAGAGCTCGTGCGGATCGCGGCCTCGGGTTCGGTGCTGCCGCGCGTGGCGGGCCGATCGCTCGGGCTGGTGCTCAGCATCGGCAGCGCGGAACAGCGCCGGCGCTCGGCGCAAGTCGCGACGGGGGTGTCTCGCGCGCTCGGCCTACCGGCATCGGCTGCGGATCGCGAGGCCGTCCAGCTCGTGACGAGCGAAGACGACGGATCCGAGCACGGCGTCGCGCACGCGCTGGCGGAGCTCGCTGGCGAAGGCGCGGCCATCTTGATCGCCGGAATCGATGAAGCCTCCGCCGTGGCAGCGGCCAAGTACTCGGCCAACACAGGCATCCCCGTGCTGTTGCTCGCGCCTGCGCCCGCTCGAGGTGGGGCGGAGTTCGTGATCGCCGAGACCCCCGAGCGTGAGAGCCAAGCTCTGCTCGAGGGCGCCACAGCGCTCTCTTTGGACAAGCGGGCGAGCGTCGGCCGCGGGGGTGTTCCGTGCGACGCCGCGCCGAGCGCGGCCGGGCAGCCGCGCTTCCCGGTGCTGGCCTGGAAGAAGGAGCGCGTGGACGGCGTGCTCGTCACCGGGGACGCCGTCTGCGCGCGCGAGGTGGCGCGGGAGACCCAGGAGAGCGGGCGGCGGGTGACGCTCGGGCTCGGGCTCGAGGCTGGCGAAGTGTTCGCGGAGCTGGAGCCTGGGCAGCCGCGCTTCGCGCTCTCTGCCGGCGCGTTCCCGCACCGGCCGGGCACTGCCGCGCCGGAGTCGCAGAAGAAGCTGGTCGTGCAGTCGGGACACGCGCCGAGTTGGTACACGACCCTCGGGCACGACGCGGCAGTCCTCGCGCGGCAGGCGTTGTCGGAGCTTCCATTGGAGCGCGCGGACGACGCACGCGTCGTGGCGGAGTTGCACCGGCGCGCGAAGGAGCGACTGGCCGTTGCGGAGGGCGAGCTGTGGTCGAGCGAGCACGCGGGCTTCGCTGGCAAACGCGTGCTCCCGCGCACGCTCGGCAGCGTGGTGTGGAGCCGAGGCAAGGGCGCGCCGTGAGCGTCGTCGAGCTCCCGAGCCGCCGCGCCACCAAGCAGCTAGCGCGCTCGCTGGCGCCACACCTCCGCGCCGGTGACCTTCTGGTCCTGTCTGGCGAGCTCGGGGCCGGCAAGACGTTCTTCGTGCGCGCGCTGTGCCGCGCGCTGGGCCTACCCGAGCGCGTGTCGGTCACGAGCCCGACGTTCGCGCTGATCGTCGAGCACGACACGCGGCCTCCGCTCGCTCACGCGGACCTGTATCGGCTGAGCGCGGCCAGAGAGGTCAGGGACTTGGGCCTCGACCACCAGCGTGACGAAGGCCGGCTGGTCGTCGTGGAGTGGGGCGAGCCCTGGATCGAGCTCTTGGGTGGCGACGCGCTCGTCCTCACGCTGGGGCTCGGGCCGCGCCGCGCGTCATTCCGGGCCACCGGACCGCGCTCGGGGCAAATTCTGGCGGAATTCTCGGGGAAGGGCTAACCCTGGTAGCCAAGGGATGGCCGTGGCGGCAGCAGAACAGACGGGTGGCGAGCCGGGCTTCTTCCAGAGCCTGACTCGGGGGCCACTCGCCGGGCTCGAGGGCGTGGGGCAGTTCGTGCTGC